>CAZWLV010000029.1:0-14663 GCA_964634715.1 uncultured Lachnoclostridium sp.
GTTTCACGTGAAACATTGATAAATTATAATTTAGATTCTGATCCATGATAGTTCTCAATTTTATTTCAACAAAAAGATAAATGAAAGATCAACAGATTAAAACAATATTTCAATATAAACCGTTTTCTTTCTTCTATATCCACAAAATCCATAATTTCTGCAATACATTGTTTTTGATCACACATTCAAGTTCCTATCATCTTATAAAAAATCATGGCATATATAATACCTGTATTTCGATTACTGTACAGTCAGCAGCGAATCACTTGCTGATTTACTGCGTAAAAGAATGATTTAAGTGTGAGTAGGCTCCTTTTACGAAGCAAAACTCTAAATGTGCCTGCGAATGTTACTATGCATACAGCACGTAGGTGCAGTAACGTATTTCGTAATATTTTTCATATTTTAAGAAAAAAATAAGTTTATTTCGTACTTTGAATGGAGTATACTAAAGTTATAAAGGAAACGAGAGGAGGAGCAGTCATGAGTAAACGTCACACCCTGAAAAAAGTTTTTCTTACAACTGCTGCATTTGGCACTGCAATGCATTTTGCTAATAAAAAGATTACGGAAAAAGCAAATGCAAAAAATTTATTAAAACAGGAAGAAGGTTCTTTCTATGCTTTCCAATATGGAAATATTTTTTATAAAAAATCTGGAAATGGCAGCCCTGTTTTACTGGTTCATGACCTGAATGAATGCAGTTCCGGCATTGAATGGTTTTATTTAGAGAAAAAACTTGCAAAAACAAATACTGTTTATACGATTGATCTTTTAGGATGCGGACGTTCCGAAAAACCAAAGATGGTATACAATGATGTTTTATATGTTCAGCTGATCGCAGATTTTATCAAAGAAGTGATCAAAGAAAAAACAGACCTGATCGCTACCGGTCACTCTGTTGCTCCGGTACTCATGGCAGCCAAATTAAATACCGAATGGATCGGTCATATAACGCTGATCAATCCAACAGATCTGGTAGAGTTAAAAGAACTTCCTAACAGAGTTTCTAAATTAGAAAAAGCACTCATTACCTGTCCGGTGCTTGGAACATTCCTTTATAATATTACTCATACCAAAGATCATATTCTTGACCGGTTTTTAAATGATTATTACAGTAATCCGGATGGGAATTTTAAGGAAATCAGTGAATATTATTATGAATCCTGTCACAAGCATCGTTCCGGCAGTAAATATCTTTATGCAAGTATTACCGGAAATTATTTAAACATTGATATCTGTCATGCATTAAAAACGATCGATCATGAAATTCTGATCCTTTCCGGTGAAGACTTTTATGAATCAGACTATGTTCCAAGTGAATATGCAAAATTGAACGATCAGATTGACTGTATTTCTATTTTACAGACATCTTATTTGCCGCAATTAGAAGATCCTTCAAAAGTAATGGAAATTTTAACAGAATATTGGAAATAAACGATCCATTCTTTTAGAAAAAAATTAGAAAAGATTCAAAAAAGTCAGGAAAAGATTGAAACTTCTTTTCCTGACTTTTTTCACTTATGTTTTTATACAAAAAACAGTTCTTATTTGATCGGTTCTTTTGTTGCCATTCCCGATTTTCTTGGATATTTTTTTGGTGTTGCTGCCACTTTTTTGATCTTAATAAGACTTCTGGAAATATCTGAATCCGGAAGCATAAATTTCACTTCTTCTTCAATCTTACCGCCAAGCAAAAAAATCGCTTTTTTAGATGTTTCTAATTCTTCATCTACTTTACCTGATTTGTATGGTATAAAATATCCTCCTGTTTTCACATATGGAAGACAATATTCTGAAAGTGATGCAAGATTTGCTACTGCACGTGACACACAAAGGTCATAAGATTCTCTCTTCATAGAAGGTTTTGCAAAATCTTCTGCTCTTCCGTGAATCGTTTCTACGTCTTCCAATCCAAGCTGTGATACGACTTCATTTAAAAATTTAATTCTTTTCTGAAGAGAATCCAATAATGTGATCTTCAGATGCGGAAATGCAATCTTTAAAGGGATTCCCGGAAAACCGGCTCCCGTTCCGATATCGATCACCTTTTCTACATTATGTAAATCAATCGCTTTACATAATGCCAGACTGTCTACAAAATGTTTTTGAATGACTTCTTCATATTCTGTAATGCCTGTTAAATTCATAAAAGAATTCCATTCCACCAGAATTTCATAATATTTGATAAATTGTGCAGTCTGTTTCTCTGTTAATTCAATACCGACAGATGCCGCTGCTGTTTTTAATACTTCTTCTCTATTCAAATTTTAATCCTCTTTTTTCGAAACATGTTTTCTCTGTTCCAGATATACTAAGATTACAGAAATATCAGCCGGTGATACTCCGGAAATTCTGGATGCCTGACCAATCGACAATGGTCGGTAGGCTTCCAATTTTTGTACTGCTTCTGCTCTTAAAGAACCGATTTCCTGATAATTCAGATCCAGCGGAATTTTTTTATTTTCCAGTTTTTTAAATTGTTCTACCTGTTTTAACTGGCGTTTGATATATCCATCATATTTCAGATTGATCTCTACCTGTTCCGTGACTTCTTTCGAAAGTTTTGGTCTTTCCGGATCGATCTCTGCAAGATATTCATATTTCATCTCCGGTCTTTTTAACAGCTCTGCCAAAGTTGTTCCTGACTTTAATTCTGTACTATTGTAACGTCTTAAAGTTTCCTGCACTTTTTCACTGCTTCCGACATTCACTGACTCCAGACGTTTCATTTCTTCTTCAATCTGACGTTCTTTTTCTAACAGATGTTCATAACGTTCCTCAGAAATCAATCCTACCTGATAACCAATCCTTGTCAGTCGCTGATCCGCATTATCCTGACGAAGAAGAAGACGATATTCACTTCTGGAAGTCATCATTCTGTAAGGTTCATGATTATCCTTTGTTACAAGATCATCGATCAGAACACCGACATATCCCTGTGAGCGGTCGATCACGATCTGATCTCTTCCTAAAACTTCCATCGCTGCATTGATCCCTGCAACCAGTCCCTGTGCTGCAGCTTCTTCATATCCGGAACTTCCATTAAACTGACCGCCGCTGAAAAGTCCTTTGATATTTTTAAATTCCAAAGTTGCATATAATTGTCTCGGATTGATACAATCGTATTCGATCGCATAAGCATTTCTGACGATCTTAACATTTTCAAGTCCCGGAACACTTCGATACATTGCATGCTGTACATCTTCCGGCAGAGAACTGCTCATACCACCTACATACATTTCATTCGTAAATAATCCTTCCGGTTCAATAAATACCTGATGTCTGTTTTTATCAGAAAATCTCACTACTTTATCTTCGATAGAAGGACAGTATCTTGGACCGGTTCCTTCGATCACACCGGAATACAGTGGAGAACGTTCCAGATTATTTCTGATGATCTCGTGGGTTGTCTCATTCGTATAAGTCAGCCAGCAGGAAGCCTGTTCGATCTGTACATCTTCCGGATCCGTTGTAAAAGAAAACGGAACTACTTCTTTATCTCCGAACTGTTCTTCCATTTTTGAAAAATCAACACTTCTCTTGTCAATTCTTGCCGGAGTTCCTGTTTTAAAACGGAACATTTCAACTCCGAGTGCTTTCAGAGAATCTGTCAGATGAGTGGCTGCCTGCAGACCGTTTGGACCTGTATGTGTTACCACATCACCATACAGACATCTTGCCTTCAGATAAGTTCCGGTACATAAAACAACTGCTTTTGCATAATATGCAGCTCCGGATAAGATCTTCACTCCCTTGACATGACCGTCTTCTGCCATGATCTCTGTTACTTCTGCCTGTACGATGGACAGATGCTCTGTATTTTCCAGCACCATTCTCATGCTTCGGCTGTATTCTGCCTTATCCGCCTGTGCACGGAGCGAATGAACTGCCGGTCCTTTCGATACATTCAGCATTTTAGACTGAATAAATGTTTTATCAATATTTTTTCCCATTTCGCCGCCAAGGGCATCGATCTCACGTACCAGATGTCCCTTAGAACTTCCACCAATATTCGGGTTGCACGGCATCAGTGCAATGCTGTCTACACTGACCGTAAAAATCACTGTTTCCAGCCCTAGTCTTGCACAGGCAAGTGCTGCTTCACAGCCGGCATGTCCTGCACCTACGACTACTACATCTACATTTTTTTCAACTACTGGCATTTTCTGCTCCTTTATTTTCCCATACAGAATTTACTAAAAATTTCATTTGCAAGATCATCTTCGATCTCTTCTCCGATAACGATCCCTAATGATTGATATGCATTCATCAGATCAATTGAGAAAAAGTCTTCCGGCATACCATCTAAAATACTGCCTTCCACCAGTTTCATACTCTCATAAGCATTCTGAATGGCTTCTTTATGACGCATATTCGTAATATAAATTTCATCATTAAAAGAAATTTCTCCTTGGAAAAACATTTCTTTTAATAAATTTTCCAACTGATCGATCCCTGTTTCTTCCTTCGCAGAAATCGGAATCACCGGATGCGAAAATTTTTGTTCTAATCTTTCTTTGGTGATCGCTGTATCCAGATCTGATTTATTTAACAGAATAATGACTTTTTTATTTTCCAGGATCGGCCAGATTTCTTCATCTGCCTCATCCATTTCTGTCGTTCCATCTACGACATATAAGATCAGATCCGCTTTTTTTGCAAATTCCTTTGCTCTTGATACACCAATATTTTCTACCACATCTTCCGTATTACGGATTCCCGCCGTATCAATGATATTCAGAGAAATCCCATTGAACGAAATCTGTTCTTCGATCGTATCTCTGGTCGTTCCGGCAATCTCCGTAACAATGGCACGTTCTTCTCCCACCAGCACATTCATCAACGAAGATTTTCCGGCATTTGGTTTTCCCACGATCACTGTCTGGATCCCTTCTTTAAAAAATCTTCCATTGTCACAGGAAGCTAAAAGTTTCTTTAATTCCTGATTCATGTTTTGTACTTTTGGAAGCAGCATTTCCGGATATTCCTCAAGGCTGATATGTTCCGGATCATCCAGTGCGGATTCAATAAATGCAATCTCATATAAAATTTTTTCTCTCAAAGAAACAATTTTCGTATGCACAGAACCTTTTAACTGACTTAACGAACTTTTTAATGCCAGTTCATTTTTCGCATTAATTACATCAATGACGGCTTCTGCCTGAGAAAGATCGATCCTTCCATTTAAAAATGCTCTTTTGGTAAATTCTCCCGGATCTGCTGATCTGGCACCATATTTTATGACAGTCTCCAGAATTTTCTTCATGACATAAACTCCGCCATGACAATCAATCTCAATGGTATCTTCTGCCGTATAACTGTGAGGTCCCCGCATGGCAAGAACCAGTACCTCATCGATCAGATCCTCTCCATCTTTGATAAATCCATAATGAAGAGAATATCCCTTTTCATTGCTTAATTTTTTTCCTTCTTTTTTCGGCTGAAAAATCTTATCTATAATTTCAAAAGAATCCGGGCCGCTCATTCTCACGATCCCGATTCCTGAAGATGACATAGCTGTTGCGATCGCAGCAATGGTATCCTTGATCATACTTTTTTCCTCTCACTTTATAAAAGTCTATCATCTTTAATTTATCAGATTCTTATTTACTTTACAAATATTTCTGAATGAAAGCGTAAATAAGTTTAAAATCTGTATGCCGGCATACGATTTTCTCACTGCTCACGTAAAAAAAGGAAACGCCTTAGCGTTCCCCTTTTTTATGATAATTACGATGATAATGATTATCTTTTAATGTAACTACAACTCGTCTGTATGGTTCTTCACCTTCACTATGGGTAGTAACATAACGGTCATTCTGAAGAGCGGAATGGATCACTCTTCTTTCATATGGATTCATCGGTTCTAAAGCAACCGTTTTTCTTGTTCTCTTTACTTTATAAGCAATATTTCTTGCCAGATTTTCAAGAGTTTCTTTTCTTCTTTCACGATAATTTTCAGTATCGATCTTTACACGGATATATTCTTCACTGTATTTATTTACCACAAGGCTTACAAGATACTGTAAAGAATCCAGTGTCTGACCTCTTTTACCGATCAGAACGCCCATTTCTTCACCGGAAAGTTCAATATCCATTGTATGTTCTTCTTTATTTTCACTAACCTGAATATCAACTGTCATATTCATGGCTTTAAAAACATCTTTTAAAAATTCTTCAGCAGAAATCTCTTTTCCCGGAGCTGCTGTCTTTTTCACTGTTTCAACTGCCGGCTTTTCTTCTGTTTCTTTTTTTACTTCCTGTTTGATCTCTTTCTGAACTTCTTTTTTAACTTCTTTGACTGCTTTTGCAGCAGGTGCTTTTTTGATCTCAGGTACTTCAGATTTATTGATTTCGTCTTCAGTGAGTGCTCTTGCCCTGATCACGGCATCTCTTGCACCAAATCCTAAAAATCCTTTGCTTCCTTCGTCAATGACATCATATTCTAAATGTTCTCTTGTTGTAGCAAGCTTCATAGCAGCTTCCAAGATCGCATCATCCACTGTTTTGGCACTTACCTGAATGTAATCCATACGATTTCTCCCCTTTACTATTTCTTCTGATTTTTTTCGTCAAACTTCTTTACCATGTTTGCTTTTGATGCAATGCTTCCAGGTTTTGCATTTTCATTATAGTAAGCAGTTGACTTTTTGATTGCTTCCTGTGTTGCAGCTTTTTTTTCTGCTGCTTTTTTCGCATCTACCGGTTTTTCTTTTGCTTCTCTGATCGCCTTTTCATTTAATCTTGCTGGAGGAAGCCCTTCTTTTGCTCTCTTTTCATTTAATTTTTCAAGATTTTTCTTGATCATTTCATCAAGATCGATCTTATCAAAATGTTTATTTAAGATCAGCTGCTGTACACTTCTTACTAACGCACTTGCGATCCAGTAAAGACCAAGACCTGATGGTAATGTAAAAGTAAAGATTGCTGACATCAGCGGCATCATCAGGTTCATCTGTTTCATAGACTGAGACATTGTATCATCACTATTTTCAGAAGCTGCCGGCTGCGGCATTAATTTTGTATTCAGCCACTGTGTTAATGCAGCAAGTGCAGGGATTGCGATCGCTCCGATCATCAGGAACACTGTACCGCTCTTTAATAATGTCGAAGGTGAATTTGCAATATTAATTCCTAAAAAGCTGTTCATATGATCTACTTCTGCCTGTGTGCTGAAGATCAGATCTGATAATTCAGGAAATTTTTCTGATAATTCTGTCCAGTGATTTGACTGGAATTTATTTAATACGTCAACGATGGTATTTGCTGCTGAGAAATCCAGTTTTTTGCTGATTCCAAGGCTTGTACCGAGAGTTGTCATATATTCTACAGCACCGTCAGCTGCAAGAAGTTTGTCAACTAATGGTAAAAATACATTTTTAACACCTGTGATGTACGCCGGAACATTATAAATTACACGATAAAGTGCAAATAAGATCGGCATCTGGATCAATAACTGGATGCAGCTTCCGGAAGCAGAAACACCATATTTTTCATAAACTGCTTTTGTTTCCTCGTTCATTGCCATCATGGAAGCCTGATCCTGTTTTCCTTCGTATTTCTTTCTGACAGCATTCAGTTCAGGATTCATTTTCACAGACATCTTTGAAAATTTCTGCTGCTTATATGTCAGTGGAAACATAAAAAGATATACAACGATCGTAAATAAGATAATACATAAACCTATATTCTGGACTCCGAATACGCCATCCATGATATTAAAGATCGCATTCATGATCCAGCCCAATAATTTAGCAATCGGTCCTAAGATAAAACCGGAATGCTGTGTTGCTAACAAACCTAACAATTTTACTTTTCCTCCTTTTCAGGTACCGGGTCGTATCCACCTTTTGAAAAAGGGTTACAACGAATAATTCTCCATAAAGCTAAAATACCTCCCTTAAAAGCTCCGTACTTTTCTATTGCCTCCAGCCCGTAATTCGAACAGGTTGGATAATAAGGACATTTTGTGGATTTTAAAGGAGATACATATCTTTGATAAAATCGAATCAAATTGATCAATATTTTTTTCATATTAACTTTTTATAATACCGTGAAGTTTTCCCAGATGTAAAACCGCACTTTCCACTTCTTTATAAGAACGGTCTTTTGCGGCTGTTCTGGCGATGATTACCATGTCCAAACTACTATCAAACATGTCTTCCTGTAATCGATAACTTTCAAGGATCAATCTTTTGACCCTGTGCCTTATAACACTGTTTCCAACTTTTTTACTGACAGAAATACCTATACGGTTGATCCCCAGATCATTTTCTTTTACATACATTACCAGATATCTGTTTGCAAAAGACTTTCCGCATTTATAAACCAGCTGGAAATCTGCATTTTTTTTCAGTGACTGCGAATGCTTCATCTTTTCTCCTTTTTGAATAGAAGAAAAGGCCACAAAAACGCGGCCTATGCTGATAACTGTTTTCTTCCTTTTGCTCTTCTGGCAGCTAATACTTTTCTTCCGCCTGCTGTGCTCATTCTTGCTCTGAATCCGTGAACTTTCGCTCTGGATCTTTTCTTTGGCTGAAATGTCATTTTCATATCGGGGCACCTCCTTTTCCCTACCATATATAAAAAAATATAAGGTTCTAAAATTTCTTTTTCTGGTATGATGTCCTGTTTTACTACTAAAAACATTCTGTATTACAGCTATTCCACCGCATACTAAAAACATCATATCGATTATATTCATAAATAAGAAATAAGTCAAGCAGATTTTGCTTTTCACGGCATTTTTCAAGGCTTTTCCAAGGTTTTGCACATCGAAACCACAATATTTTGTATGCACATTCCTATACAACCACACTTATCCACATTTTGTGGATAGTTTGTGCATAACTTTATGTGAACCATGTGGTTTTTTTCCTCCAAAAAACAGACAAGCCTTTATTTTCAAGGCTTTTTTCATGTGCATACTTTTTTCCACATTATCCACACCTTCTTTTTCCATATGTGTATAAATTTCAAAATCATGTTGAAAAATCCGTGGATTTTATTTTTATTTTTTTATTTATCCACATTTTTTTCATTTTTCATTTGATATTATTTTGTGGATAGTTTATTATATATTCTGATAAAGTAGCGAACATTATAGACTAAGGTGGTAAACATGAATCTTATTTATGAAAAATGGGATGAAATCCTGGAATATATGCGGACAGATCTGCAAATGGCAACTCTTCCTTTTGATACCTGGATCAAACCATTAAAAATACATAGTGTGGAAAACAACATTTTAAAAATTCTGGTCGAAATGGATGGTGCAGTCGAATATCTCGACAAAAAATACAAAGCCTGTCTTCAGGGTGCCATCATTGACGTGATCAATCAGATCTACGATATTGAATTTGTGACCAAAACAAAACTGGAAGAAGATCAGTTTCCTGTAAAAAAATCTTCTAATTTAATGAATGAAGCGATCGAACGTGCAAATTTAAATCCAAAATACACGTTTGATACTTTTGTTGTGGGCGGAAATAACAAATTTGCCCATGCAGCCTCTTTGGCAGTTGCCGATAAACCGGGACAGATCTATAACCCTCTGTTTTTATATGGAGGTGTTGGACTTGGAAAAACGCATTTGATGCATTCCATTGCCCGCAGCATTTTAGAAAAAGACCAGACAAAAAAAGTTCTTTATGTTACCTCCGAAGTATTTACAAACGAACTGATCGATGCGATCCGTGGTATTAACAACACGACCATCAACGATTTTCGTGAAAAATATAGAAATATTGACGTTCTTCTGATCGATGACGTTCAGTTCATCATCGGTAAGGAAAGTACACAGGAAGAATTTTTCCATACCTTTAATACACTGCACAGTGCCAACAAACAGATCATTATTTCTTCTGACCGTCCGCCAAAAGAAATCGAAACGCTGGAATCACGACTTCGTTCCAGATTCGAATGGGGACTGATCGCTGATATTTCAGCTCCGGATTACGAAACACGAGTTGCGATCCTCCGTAAAAAAGAAGAAACCGACGGATATAAGATCGATAATGAAGTTATTCAGTTCATTGCATCGAATGTCAAATCCAACATCCGTGAACTTGAAGGTGCATTAAATAAACTCGTGGCATATTCTAATCTTGAAAAGAAAGAAATTACTGTATCTTTAGCAGAAGAAGTTCTTCATGATATTTTAGTTTCAGATGAAAAAAGAGAGATCACACCGGAACTGATCATTCAGACAGTTGCCGAACACTACGGAATTTCCATGACGGATATCGCAGGAAATAAACGTAACAGTGAAATCGTGATCCCTAGACAGATCGCAATGTATCTTTGCCGTAAAATGACATCTGCTCCTTTAAAAAATATCGGAGCATTGTTAGGAAAAAGAGATCATACAACGATCATGAACGGTACTAAGAAAATAGAAGAAGCATTGAAAAAAAATAATACTTCTATTAAAAACAACATTGATATCATTACCAAAAAAATCAATCCTATGTAAGAGGTTTGTGGATACCTGTTCACATTCTCTTCTTATTATTATATAGTTATCAACATTTTGATGTGAAAACGGCGTGGATAATATGTGGACAATTTTACTTATTTTTGCCCTTGTGGATAATTCTTAATTTATTCACAGATTTTTTTAGGGTTATACACATGGTTGTCCTTTCCTGTTTTCCTTGATTTTTCAAGGTTTTTGCCACTTTTCAACAAATTCACATCCCCTATTACTACTACGACGGATTACTTTTTTACTTTTTATTTACATTTTTTTGAAAGGAGTTATTCACATTATGAAAATTATCTGCTCTAAATCGAACCTTTTAAAAGGTGTTAATATTGTATCGAAAGCAGTTTCTTCTAAAACAACTATGGCTATTTTAGAATGTATTCTGATCGATGCGACAACTGACCAGATCAAATTAACTGCAAATGATATGGAACTTGGTATTGAAACGATCATTGACGGAGACGTTTTTGAAAAAGGAATGGTAGCAATTGATGCAAAGATCTTTTCTGAGATCGTAAGAAAACTGCCGGATAACGATGTTATTATTGAAACAGATTCTAATTCTCAGGCTACGATCACTTGTGAAAAAGCAAAATTTAACATTTGCGGAAAATCCGGAGAAGATTTTTCTTATCTTCCTTATGTTGAACGAGATGATTTTATCGAAGTTTCACAGTTTACATTAAAAGAAGTGATCAGACAGACGATCTTTTCGATCGCTGATAATGAAAATAATAAATTAATGACAGGAGAACTTTTCGAAGTTGCTGATGGAATGCTGAAAGTTGTTTCTTTAGATGGACATCGTATTTCTATCAGAAATGTGGAATTAAAAGAATCTTATCCTTTCAAGAAAGTGGTTGTTCCGGGAAAAACATTGATCGAGATCAGTAAGATCCTGTCAGGAGATACAGAATCCATGGTTCATATCTTCTTTACAGCAAACCATATTGTTTTTGAATTTGATCAGACAACCGTTGTATCAAGACTGATCGATGGAGAATATTTTAAGATCAGTCAGATGCTTTCCAGTGATTATGAAACAAAAGTAAAGATCAACAAAAAAGAATTTTTAAATTGTATTGACCGTGCAACACTTCTTGTAAAAGAAGGGGATAAAAAACCGATCATCATTGATGTAACTGATGAAGGAATGAAGATTCAGATCAATTCCCAGTTAGGATCGATGAAAGAAGAGCTGGATATCACAAAAGAAGGCAAGGATATTATGATCGGCTTCAATCCGAAATTCCTGATCGATGCACTTCGTGTCATTGATGATGAGATCGTAACTTTATACATGGTAAATCCAAAAGCACCATGTTTTATCAGAGATGACCAGCAAAGTTATACTTACCTGATCTTACCGGTAAACTTTAACAGTGCGTCATTATCCTAAACATTGACAAAACAGCAGGAGAAACTATGGAAACGATAAAATTAAGAGATGAATATATTAAACTTGGACAGGCTCTGAAAGCATGCGGACTGGCAGAATCCGGTGTAGATGCCAAGATTGCGATCCAGAATGGTCTGGTTAAAGTAAATGGTCAGACAGAGTACCAGAGAGGAAAAAAACTCTATGACGGAGATCTGGTACATTTTCAGGGCGAAGAAATCAAAATTGTAAAATAAGGTGTTTCTATGATCGTTGAATCTCTGAGTTTAAAAAACTACAGAAATTATGAAAATTTAAATCTGAATTTTAGTGATGGAACCAATATCTTATATGGCAATAATGCTCAGGGAAAAACCAATATTTTAGAAGCAGTTTATATGAGCGGAACGACAAAATCCCATCGCACCAATAAAGATCTGGAACTGATCCGCTTCACACAGGAAGAATCCCATATCAGTACCATTGTGCGTAAAAACGGGGTTTCTCACAAAATAGATATTCATTTGAAAAATAACCGGTCGAAGGGAGTAGCGATTGACGGGATTCCCATCAAAAAAGCCAGTGAGCTTTTCGGAATGATCAATTTTGTGTTTTTTTCACCGGAAGATCTGAATATCATTAAAAATGGTCCAGCTGAAAAACGAAGATTTATGGATATTGAGTTATGTCAATTAAATAAAATCTATCTTTCTGATCTTGCAAAATATAATAAGATCGTGATCCAGAGAAATAAATTATTAAAAGACCTGTCATTTCGAAAAGATCTGGAGGATACGTTGGATATCTGGGATCTTCAGCTGGCAGAATACGGTCAGCGGATCATTGAGATGCGGGAAGAGTTTGTAAAAAGGCTCAATGGGATCATTTCTGAAATCCATCATTCTCTTTCCGGAGGAAAAGAGAATCTGAAAGTTCTTTATCTGAAAAGCTGTGAAAAAGAAAATCTTGCGGCAAAGTTAAAAGAAAACCGTGAAAGAGATCTGAAACTGAAAAGTACTGCTGTGGGACCTCACAGAGATGATCTTGGGTTTTATTTTGATGAGATCGATGTCAGAAAATTCGGTTCTCAGGGACAGCAAAGGTGTGCTGCACTGTCTTTGAAACTATCCGAAATAGAACTTGTAAAAAGTACGACAGGGGATACCCCGATTTTACTATTAGACGATGTTTTGTCTGAACTGGATAAAAACCGTCAAAACTATTTATTAAATCACATTCACGATATTCAGGCGATGATCACATGTACAGGTCTGGATGAATTTGTTAATTGCAGATTTTCCATCGATAAGATCTTTAAAGTGACAGATGGAGCTGTAGTGAATGAAAATTAGAAATATACAGATGCATTATTCCGTAAAAGAAAATTACGGATATCGTTAGTTTGAGCGTATCTTGTAAAATAAAAGATACAAATTTAGGAGGAATTCATGAGCGTTGAATACGGAGCTGATCAAATTCAGATTTTGGAAGGACTGCAGGCAGTAAGAAAAAGACCGGGAATGTATATCGGCAGTACTTCACTGCGCGGTCTGCATCACCTGGTCTATGAAATCGTAGATAATTCTGTTGATGAAGCATTGGCAGGTTATTGTAAAAACATTGAAGTGACGATCAATCCGGATAATTCGATCACCGTTACAGATGATGGTCGTGGAATTCCGGTTGGGATCAATAAAAAAGCAGGGATCCCTGCAGTAGAAGTAGTATTTACCATTCTGCATGCCGGCGGTAAATTCGGCGGCGGAGGATATAAAGTTTCCGGAGGTCTTCATGGTGTAGGTGCATCTGTTGTAAATGCACTTTCTGAATGGCTGGAAGTTACGATCTGCAGTGAAGGAAAAGTATACAGACAGCGTTATGAACGTGGAAATACCATTTACAAATTAAAAGTGATCGGAGAATGCGAGCCGGAAAAAACAGGTACCAGTGTTACGTTTTTACCGGATAAAGAAATTTTTGAAGAAACCGTATTTGATTTTCAGACGTTGAAGACAAGACTGCGTGAAATGGCATTCTTAACGAAAGGTCTCCGTATCGTTTTAAAGGATCTGCGTGAAGAAGAACCGATCGAAACAGAGTTCCATTATGAAGGCGGCATCAAAGAATTTGTGCAGTATTTAAATCACAGCAAAACAGCTCTTTATGAAGATATTATTTACTGTGAAGGAAAAAAAGATGATGTTTATGTGGAAGTCGCATTCCAGCATAATGATGCATTTACAGAAAATATCTACAGTTTTGTAAATAACATCAACACACCGGAAGGCGGTACGCATCTGACCGGTTTTAGAAATGCTGTAACAGAAACATTCAATGCTTATGCACGTAAAAATAAATTATTAAAAGATACCGAAGATAATCTTTCCGGTGAAGATATCAGGGAAGGGTTAACTGCGATCATCAGCATTAAGATCGGAGAACCGCAGTTTGAAGGACAGACCAAGCAGAAACTTGGAAATTCTGAAGCACGTGGTGCCGTAAAAACGATCGTATCAGAAAAACTGGAAATTTATCTGGAACAGAATCCTCAGATTGCAAAAATGATCCTTGAAAAATCAATTCTTGCCCAGCGTGCAAGAGAAGCAGCGAGAAAAGCCAGAGATCTGACCAGAAGAAAATCCGCATTAGACGGAATGGCACTTCCGGGAAAATTAGCAGACTGTTCTGATAAAAATCCGGAAAATTGCGAAATCTATATCGTCGAAGGAGATTCTGCCGGCGGATCTGCAAAAACAGCGAGAGACCGTGCGACACAGGCAATCCTGCCGCTGAGAG
>CAZWLV010000030.1:0-14365 GCA_964634715.1 uncultured Lachnoclostridium sp.
TACATTAAAAGAACTGCTTCCGCTTGGATTTGGAGCAGAAAATCTGAAATAAAACGGAATATTTCATGTTATTGTACACACAGCAGCGAATCACTTGCTGATTTGCTGCGTAAGAGCATGATTCAGGTGTGAGCAGGCTTCTTTTGCGAAGCAAAATTTAAAATAAGCCTGCGAATATTTACTGTTTACGAGATACGAGTGAACAGTAAATATTTCATGAAATTGCTCATAAAATTCATGGAACAACTGTTGGAATTTCGGGAAAATTGTGCTACACTGGTAAAAGTTATATACATTCGATGAAACGAGGAATCTAACATGAATAAAATTATTGAATTATTTGATATTGAAGGAACTGTATCAGAAAGCAAACCGCATGGCGGCGGCTATATCAATGATACTTACCGTGTAGTCTGTGAAAAAGAAGACGGATCAAAGATCAGCTATATCTTACAGAGAATTAATCATAACATTTTCAAAGATCCGGAAGGACTGATGGAAAACTTTGTTATGATCTGTGATTATCTGAAAAAGGTGGTAGAAGCAGAAGGCGGAGATCCTTATAGAGAAACATTGACAGTCATTCCGTCAAAAGACGGCAAAAATCTCGTATGTGTTGATGGAAACTATTACCGTATGCTGTTATTTATTGAAGATACGGTTTGCCATGAAGTATCTCAGGGAGCAGATGATTTCTATAAATGTGCAAAAGCATTTGGAAATTTCCAGTATATGCTGAAAGACTTCCCGGCTGAAAAACTGACAGAATCGATTCCGGATTTCCATAATACACCGAAACGTTTTGAAACGTTCTTAAAAGCAGTAGAAGAGAACAAGAGCGGACGTGCACATCTTGTACAGGATGAGATCAATTTCATTCTGGAAAGAAAAGAGGTTGCAGATTCTCTGATCGCTCTTTTAAATGCAGGTGAACTTCCGCTGAAAGTAACACATAACGATACAAAACTCAGCAATATCCTGATGGATGCGAAAACAGATGATTCTCTCTGTGTGATCGATCTTGATACGATCATGCCGGGACTGGCAGCATATGATTTCGGAGATTCTATCCGTGCAGGTGCATGTTATACAGCAGAAGATGAAAAAGATCTTTCTAAAGTTTATCTGGCAACAGAATTATTTGAGGCTTATGTAAAAGGCTTTATCGAAGGCTGCAAAGACGGATTGAGTGAAAAAGAAGTTGAAACTCTTCCATTAGGTGCGAAAGTGATCACACTGGAACAGGGAATCCGTTTCCTGACAGATTATCTGGATGGCGATCTTTATTATAAAACACAGTATCCGGAACATAATCTGGATCGTACAAGAACACAGTTAAAACTGGTGGCTGACATGGAAGACAAATGGGAAGAAATGAATGCCATCGTAAAAAAATACAGATAGTTAAGTGATCTGAAAACAAAAGAATAAAAATGAGCTCTTATTATTTTGATAAAATTGAAGTAATAAGAGCTTTTTTTGACTAATTTTATTGTGAAAAAGTACAAAAAATGCTGGTCGAAATTGGCGAAAAGGCTGAAATGAAGGAAAAAACAGTAAAATACGACATGTGTCGTTTTAAGTACAGCAATGTTTTTGTAAACTTTAAGTACAAAGTAAAGATGACGGAAAAAGTTACCACAGAAGCAGTAACAAAAATCAATGGAAAAAAGAAAGGAAAAAAGAGTATGTATAACAAATTAATGAAATGTTTAGCAAGTGTAAGAGAAAAAACAGATTTTCAGCCGGAAGTAGCATTGATCTTAGGATCCGGTCTTGGTGATTTTGCAGATGGGATCGACATTGTAGATACGATCGAATATACGGATATTGAAGGATTTCCGGTATCAACAGTTAAAGGTCACAAAGGACGTTTTGTATTTGGATATGTAGAAAAAACTCCGGTAGTGATCATGCAGGGACGTGTACATTATTATGAAGGATATGACATGAAAGACGTTGTTCTTCCAACCCGTCTGATGGGAATGATGGGAGCGAAAAAAATCCTTCTGACCAATGCGGCAGGCGGATGCAATCCTAATTTCCAGCCGGGTGATCTGATGATCATCACAGATCATATTACGACAGCAGTGCCAAGTCCGCTGATCGGAGCAAATATTGAAGAACTGGGTACCAGATTCCCGGATATGAGCGAAGTATACAGCAAACGTCTTCAGGGCGTGATCGAAAATTGTGCAGAAGAATGCGGTATGAAACTTCAGAAAGGTGTTTATGTACAGTTTACAGGACCAAACTACGAGACACCGGCAGAAATCAGACTGGCACAGACATGGGGCGGCGATGCAGTTGGTATGAGTACTGCATGTGAAGCGATGGCAGCACGTCACATGGGATTGGAAGTATGCGGAATTTCCTGCATTACCAACATGGCAGCCGGAATTTCAAAAACTGCACTGAATCATAAAGAAGTACAGGAAACAGCAGATAAGGTTGCAAAAAACTTTAAAGAATTAGTGACAAAAGTTGTTGTAAATATGTAAGTTCTAAAATACAGGACACCTGAATCCTGCTTTTACGCAGAAAATCAGCGAGTGATTAGCTGCTGTGTGTACGGTAATCATGATTTCTGAAAAATTTCCTGAAAAAATTGAGAAATCGGACAAATTGCTGAAAAGGCAGTATAATAGATATAGATACAGGATCAGAGAAACCGGAGTTTTCGAAAAATAAGCGAAATATCACAGCAGGAATCTGATCCTGATAAAAAAGACGAAAGATCGGCAGGGAAAAATCAATGGAATCAAAAAAGCAATTACTGGAAACGGTAGCAAAGTATGGCGGTCACAGCCGTGAATATTTGGAAGCATTATTCAAAGAGATACCGGAAACAGCTGTAAAAGAGATTACATACTGTGAATTTAAAAAAAATGAAGATATTCTTTTTGCAGGTGATCCAACGGATACGGTGTTTTTCCTTTTGAAAGGTCATGTGATCGGGCTGGAACATCAGAAGCTGGGAAGGGTTTATTCCTTTATGGATTTTACCAAAATGAATATTCTCGGAGATTTCGAAGCATTTAATGACAGTGATAAATATGGTGTGACGGTTCGTGCCACAGAGAACTGCAAATTGCTCAGAATATCGAAGAAAGGTTATTTAAACTGGGTTCGGCATGATGAAAATGCACTTTTTCTGAGATTGAAAAATATTTTATCAACACTGGATCATGAAAGAAGGCTTGACCGGGAATACATTTTTATGGATTGTAAGGAACGGCTGGTCAATTATCTGCTGAAACTGTATGAAAAGGAACAAAAAGAGGCATCAGAACCTTTTAAAGTCAGAAAAACACAGGCAGAGCTGGCAGATAAGATCGGTTTCAATCTGCGGAGCGTTCAAAGAAGCATTTCGGCTTTGAAAAAAGAAGGTCTTCTGTCAGATGAAAAAAGCAAGATCATCATTTCACAGGAGCAGTATTTCAAACTGAAAGATTTTATAGAAGAAAGAGGCGGAATAAAAAATGAAAAAATATAAACGTATATTTACCATCGTAATGGATTCGCTTGGAGCCGGTGCACTTCCGGATGCAGCACAATACGGCGATGAAGGAACAGATACTCTGGGACATATCTCACAGTACAGAGATGAATTTCAGATCCCGAACCTTCAGAAACTGGGACTTGCCAATCTTCATCCGTTAAAACAGGTGGCAGCGGTAGAAAAACCGGCAGGATATTATACTTATCTGTATGAAGCAAGCAACGGAAAAGATACGATGACAGGTCATTGGGAAATGATGGGACTTCATATCACGACACCGTTTAAAACGTTTACAGAAAACGGTTTTCCAAAGGAACTTTTAGATGAGCTTTCCAAAAGAACCGGAAGAGAGATCATCGGAAATAAAAGTGCCAGCGGTACAGAGATTTTAGATGAACTGGCAGAAGAAGAAATCGCTACAGGACATATGATCGTTTATACTTCCGCTGATTCCGTACTTCAGATCTGCGGAAATGAAGAAACCTTTGGACTTGACGAATTATACCGCTGCTGTGAGATCGCCCGTGAGATTACCATGAAAGATGAATGGAAAGTTGGCCGAGTGATCGCCAGACCATATGTTGGAAAGAAAAAAGGTGAATTTAAAAGAACTTCGAACCGACATGATTACGCATTGAAGCCATACGGAAAAACAGCGTTAGATGCATTAAAAAATGCAGGATATGACGTGATCTCCGTAGGAAAGATCTTTGATATTTTTGATGGAGAAGGTCTTACAGAATCTAACAAATCAAAAAGTTCCGTTCATGGCATGGAACAGACGATCGAGATCGCAAAGAGAGATTTTGAGGGACTTTGCTTTGTGAATCTGGTTGACTTTGATGCACTGTGGGGACACCGCCGTGATGTGGAAGGCTATGCACAGGAAATCGAAAAATTTGATGTAAAATTAGGGGAATTACTGGAGCTGCTGACAGAAGATGATCTTTTGATTCTTACGGCAGACCATGGAAATGATCCGACACACACAGGTACGGATCATACAAGAGAAAAAGTTCCGTTTCTTGCATATTCTCCGGCAATGCAGGGATTTGGAAAATTAGATGATACAACTACATTTGCGGTCATCGGTGCGACGATCGCAGAAAATTTTGGGGTTCAGATGCCGGAAGGAACGATCGGGACATCGATTTTGGATCGTTTGTCTTAATGACATTACAAAAGAAAATGGAGAGGTTTAATTAAAAATGAAGATTTTATTGAATTTGGTGGGGCTTGTACTTGTATTTGCAATCTGCTGGCTGCTTTCTTATAATCGTAAAGCGATCCCATGGAAAGACATTGCCAGAATGGTACTGGTAGAATTTATTATTGCATTTGTAGTGATCAAGGTTCCGTTGGGACAGAAACTGATCACATTGTTATCAGACGGGATCACAGCGGTGATCAGTTGTGGAAATAAAGGTCTTGAATTTGTATTTGGAGATCTTTTTACAGGCGGTTCGTCAGGAATCTACGTATTCCTCATTCAGAGTCTTGGAAATATCATCTTTGTATCCGCACTGGTAAGTGCCCTGTATTATATGGGAGCTCTTGGATTTGCCGTAAAATGGATCGGAAAAGCCGTTGGTAAAGTTACAAAAACAACAGAAGTTGAAACATTCGTAGCCGTTGCAAATATGTTTTTAGGACATACAGACAGTCCGATCCTCGTAGCAAAATATTTACCGAAATTAACAGACAGTGAAATTTTCGTAATCTTAGTATCCGGTATGGGAAGTATGTCAGCATCGATCCTTGGAGGATATTCAGCTCTTGGAATTTCGATGGAAAATCTTTTGATCGCCAGTGCACTGGTTCCGATCGGAAGTATCATGGTATCAAAAGTGATGTATCCGCAGACTGAAAAAGCAGCAGAGATCTTTGAAGTGAAGATGGATAACAAAGGAAATAATACGAATGTGATCGATGCACTTTCAGAAGGCTGCAATACGGGAATCCAGATGATCATTTCCATCGGTGCATCAATCGTTGGTTTCATGGGTGTGATGGCACTGATCGATATGATTCTTGGTGTGTTTGGTGTCAGCTGTTCTCAGATTTTTGGATATATCTTTTCCCCATTCGGATATCTGATGGGCTTTGAAGGAACAGATATCTTTATGGAAGGATCATTATTAGGATCAAAACTGATCTTAAATGAATTTATCGCATTTGGTGATCTGGCAGGAAAACTTGCTTCCTTAGATGCAAGAACAGCACTGGTTGCAACAATTTCCCTTTGCGGATTTGCAAATATTTCCAGTATGGGAATGTGCATCGGAGGTATCGGTGTTCTCTGTCCGGAAAAGAGAGGAACAATCTCCCGTCTGATCGTGAAAGCAACGATCGCAGGCGTATTTGTAAGTATTAACAGTGCGTTACTGGTAAGTATCGTATCATTGTTCTAAAAAATGTTTTATACAAAAGAAAAATCAATCACAGTTGATTTTACAGATAAAAATGACAGGCAGTTAAAAAGACTGCGGAAAGGAATCGTTATGGATCAGAAAAAAGTATTAGGAATTGTAGATCATACATTGCTTGGCGTGACTGCAAGCTGGGAAGATATAAAAGGAATTTTAGATGACGGGATCAAATATGGCTGTGCATCAGCGTGTATTCCGGCAGCTTATGTGAAAGAAGCAGCAGAATATGTGAATGGAAAACTTCCGATCTGTACAGTAATTGGATTTCCAAACGGATATAATACCACTGCGGTAAAAGTATTTGAAACAAAAGATGCCATTGCAAACGGAGCAGAAGAGATCGATATGGTCATCAATGTAGGAGCCGTAAAAAGCGGAAGATATGAGATGGTTGAAGATGAAATCCGCCAGATCCATGAAGCATGCAATGGAAAGACATTAAAGGTGATCATTGAAACCTGTCTGCTTACTGAAGAAGAAAAGATCAAAATGTGTGAGATCGTAACAAATGCAGGAGCAGAATATATCAAAACATCGACCGGATTTTCTACAGGCGGTGCAACATTTGAAGATGTGGCACTGATGAGAAAACATATCGGAAAAGATGTAAAGGTAAAAGCAGCAGGCGGTATCTCCTCTTTTGACGATGCAGAACAGTTTATGAGTCTTGGTGCAGACAGACTTGGTACCAGCAGACTGGTAAAGATCATGAAAAATACGGACAATGGTTCCGGTTATTAAATATAAGAAATCTGAAAAGTAATAGAATGCAAAAGCACCCTAAGAGTACTGGGAACATTCTCGGTACTCTTAAGTTTTGCAAAAATTTCGAAAAATAGATGCCGGAATCTATGAAAAAAGCAGGAGGAATCAGGGAAACATGAACGAAAACAGAACATTAGAAAAAGAAAAAATATCAAAACTTTTATTGAAATTTTCAGTGCCATGTGTCATGGGACTTTTGATCAGTGCACTGTATAATATCGTAGACCAGATCTTTATCGGTAACAGTGAGCTTGGCTATCTTGGAAATGCAGCGACAGGAGTTTCTTTCCCGGTCATCTGTATCGCCAATGCATTCGCATGGTGTGTCGGAGACGGAGCTGCCTCCTATCTGAGCATCTGTGCCGGAAAAAAGGATACAGAAAGTGCACATAAATGTGTAGGAACCGGAATTACGGTGACACTTTTGATCAGTATGGTTCTGATGGCTGTCTGTGAGATCACAGCGGAACCGTTGATGAGTCTTTTTGGAGCTTCAGAGCAGACACTGGGGCTGGCGGTAGATTATTTTAAACTGATCGCAGCATTCTTTCCGTTTTACCTGCTGCTGAATGTAATGAACAGTATGATCCGTGCTGACGGAAGTCCGGCATTTGCCATGGCAGCTATGCTGACAGGTGCGGTGATCAATATTATTCTGGATCCTGTTTTTATTTTTGTGTTGAAATGGGGCATCAAAGGAGCTGCATGGGCAACGGTGATCGGTCAGGTTGCATCTTTTGCAATCTGTGCAGTGTATTTCCTGAAACCGAAGAGCTTTCGATTATCGAAAAAAAGTTTTATACCGAATCCGGCGATCTTACGCCATATGATCAGTCTGGGAGCGGCAACGTTCGTAACACAGATTTCCATCGTAGCAGTATCTTTGGTCAGCAATATGATGCTGGCACGTTACGGAGCTGTTTCTAAATATGGTCCGGATATTCCGATCTCCGTATTCAGTATTCAGACAAAAGTATATACGATCGTTTTAAATATCGTAACAGGGATCGTGCTTGGAGGACAGCCGATTTTTGGATATAATTACGGTGCAAAGAGAATGGATCGTGTCAGAGAAACTTATAAGATCGTACTCCGTGCAACACTGATCACAGGAATCGTGGCAACGGTCATCTTCCAGTTATGGCCGGAAGCAGTGGTTGGTATTTTTGGATCAGGAAATGAACTTTATCGGGAATTTGCAGTGAAAACATTCCGGATCTATCTGTCTTTGATGACAGTGACCTGTCTGGTAAAAATGACGGCGGTATTTTTCCAGTCGATCGGAAAATCTACTTATGCAGTCATTTCCTCTGTGGTAAGAGATTTGTTATGCTTTACGCCGCTGGCAATGTTTTTACCGGGAATTTTGGAAAATGCAGAAGCAGGCACAGGGATCAACGGAATTTTATATGCGGCACCGATCGCAGACCTTGTGGCAGTGGTCGTGATCCTTGTACTGACTCTTTCATTTTTCAGAACGGTTAAAAAAGAGGAATCAGAAAACGAAAAGAAAGTTTCTGAAGAAAAGAAAATCATCATCAAAGAAGTGAAAAAATCAGAATCCTGTTATCAGTTTGAATAAAATTACAGAAATGTCACTGGTTTTAGACGATGGGGTAATAGAGTTAAATAAAGAAAATTTACGGATGATAGAAAATTAGAAATATGTAGCGTCTTGAATCGTATGGTTCAAGACGTTTTTTGTTTATGCGAGAAGCGAGAAAAATCGCATGCAGATTTGGCGAGTACAGCGATAACTTGAGAAGTTCAAGGAGTGTGTTTTTTTACTCAAGATAATAAGAAGATATTTAGAAACGTTTCTGCAGTGATTTTTCTAAGAAACCGATCAGATGATAAAGTACAACTGCCATGATACAGAGGATCACGATAGACATAATGACCATATCCAGTTTAAATAGATGAAGGGACATTTTTTGGAAAATAGATATCCGTTTTTCAGTTTTAAGAAAAAGGTTCCAAACGTGAATCCGAAAACAATACACAGACAGACTTTATTAAAAATGAGTTGTACCGTATGCACAGTAACAAAAATGATGCAGATTGTGAAAAAGTTAAGAAATTTTTATAAAAAATCGTGAGACATCTATGTTAATATAGTTTTGTTAAGATGAATGCGATGAAAAGGAGTTTACAATTATGAAATTAAAAAGAGGGATATTGTATGCTGCAGCTGTTGTTCTTTCAATGGCTGTTTTTGTGGGCTGTGGAAAAACAGATCTCACTGATACGAAGGAAGAAGTCACTGCCGGTCAGGAGTTTTTTGAGGATACCGCAGGAGAGATGGGTGCTTTTAAACCGATCGATTGCGGTCTTCCTGCACAGGATGTGTATGAATATCCGTTCCTTGGAATGACCGTCAGACTTTCAGAAGAAATGCGTGACCGACTGGAAAGCCATGATATATTTTTATATACGATGGAAGATTATGCCGGTGAAAATGAAATCTCTTATGCAGTGATGCGTTTTTCCGTTCCGAGTCAGGAACAAAAAGAAGAAGAAACGATGTCTGTTGATATTATCGCATGGGAAGAATCTATGTCCAGATTGGGTGCGATCGGTGTATATCAAAACGATCAAATCGCTCAGTTAGATGCGATCACAGGATGTGATACACATAAAAAGCTGGGGAGCAGTACAGATGGACGTTATGAATATTATCTGAGTACGGCTTCAAACGCTGACGAAGACTCTATCGATGAATTAGAAAAGTCGGAAATCTTCATTGAAGAGATGCACGAATTGGATATGAATATGGGATATTCTGCTTTTTCAGCAGATCGTATTGACGGAGTAGAAAATGTAGGTACTTTTACCATGACAGATGTACAGGGAAACATCTATACGGAATCTATGTTTGCGGATTATGATCTGACACTGGTGAATGTGTTTGCTACATGGTGTTCTCCTTGTGTGCAGGAAATGCCGGAACTGGAAGCACTGCGGCAAGAATATGAAGAAAAGGGAGTCAGACTGGGAATTGCTGCAGTCGTACTGGATGCAAAAACGGCAGCCGGCACAGATGAAAATGCAGTACAACTGGCACAGATGCTCGCCGAAAAGATCAATGCAGGATTTCCTTTTTTGATCCCGGATGAGACTGATATGAATGGACGACTGGTCGGTATTGAAAGCGTACCGGAGAGTTTCTTTGTAGATAGTGAAGGAAATATTGTCAGTGATCCTTATGTAGGAAGTAATCCGCAGGAAAGATGGTCTCAGATCGTGGAGAAAGAACTGGCAGCATTAAGAGGCGGTAACGAATGAAACAATGGAAGATTCCCGGATGGAGCGGAGTAATCCTGGCATTGATCGGACTGATCTTAATGGCTGTGGGCATTGGCCGGGGAGAGATGGCTGTGGTATTAAAAAAAGCGATCAATATCTGTTTGGAGTGTATCGGAATTGGTTAAAGAGAAAAAAGAACAAAAAAGTCAATGGGGTCGTCATCGTGTACAGGCACTTTGGGCACTGTTGACCAATAGTTATATAACAGGATTTGTACAGGGGAAAATATATAAAGGCAGATTGAAAAATCTTTGCGTGCCGGGGATGAACTGCTATTCCTGTCCGGGGGCGTTAGGTGCCTGCCCGATCGGTGCAATGCAGGCAGTGATCGGAAATTGGAACTTTAAAATTGCCTTTTACGCAGCAGGCTTTCTCATGTTTACAGGAGCAGTCATGGGGCGGTTTGTATGCGGATTCCTATGTCCTTTCGGGCTGGTTCAGGATTTGCTGCATAAGATTCCGTTTTCGAAAAAAATCAGGACTTTTCCGGGAGACAGATTGTTAAGAAAGTTAAAATACATGATGTTACTGATATTTGTGATCCTGATGCCGATGTTTCTTGTAGATCTTTTGGGACAGGGAGCACCTTATTTCTGCAAACTGATCTGTCCGGTGGGAACTTTGGAAGGCGGCATCCCTCTGGTACTTTTAAATAAAACTTTGCGAAGTACGATCGGATGGCTCTATGCGTGGAAAGTTACTATTTTGGTCATTCTTCTGATACTTTCAGTAATGATCTATCGGCCTTTTTGCAAATATATCTGTCCGTTGGGCGGTATCTATTCTGTATTTAATAAAGTATCTGTATTTCGTTATTATGTAGACGAGGAGAAATGTATTCACTGCGGAGCATGTGCCAAAGGTTGTGACATGGGATGTGATCCGGTCGCAGATGCGAATAGTCCGGAATGTATCCGTTGCGGTAAATGTAAGCAGATTTGTCCGGTAGATGCAGTCTGTTCTGGATTTTGTAAAAAATAAGCACAAGGTTTAGAATTATCAAGAATTATAAAAATAAACAGGTAGGATAAAATTCCCGGTTTTGGCATAAGTTAAAAAAAGCAGTGCCAAAGCCGGGGTTTTTCTATGCAGAAAATAAATAGTTCTGAGGAAACAATGCATAAGAACAGAGAGCAGAAACTTTTGCTCAGTATGGCAGAACTTCTCTTGAAAGAAAAACTGATCACATTTCATGAAAAAATGTTATTGACCAAATTGATCCGGGAAGGAAAGGAATAGAGATGGTGCGGGCGGTCATCTATGGGCGGTGCAGTACAGAAGAAGAAAGCCAAAGAGATGCATTGGCAAATCAGGTTGCAGAAGCTAAAGAATGCGTGACAGAACATGGCTGGCTTTTGATGGATTGTTATGTAGAGAGCCGTTCGGGTACGACTACGAAAGGCAGGAAAGAATATAACCGTTTGTATGCGGATATGATGCAGGATAAATTCGATATTATTGTGATCAAGTCGCAGGATCGTTTGATGCGGAACACAAAAGACTGGTATCTTTTTGTGGATCGGTTAACGACACAGCAGAAAAAACTTTATCTGTATCTTGAACAGAAATTTTATTCTGCAGATGATGCACTGATCACAGGAATCAAAGCAATTTTGGCGGAGGATTACAGCAGAGAATTAAGTAAAAAAATCAATAATGCACATAAAAGCAGACAGCAGCATAATGGGAATATTATTTTGACTTCGAATGCCTATGGGTTTAAAAAACTTTCAGATAAATCCGTAGTATTGGTGGAAGAAGAAGCGAAAATAAAAGAAAGAATGTATCATTTGTGTGCAGAAGGGTTTGGTACAAGAACGATTGCGAATATTTTAAAAAATGAAGGGATTTTAAACAGAAGCGGAAAACCATTTACCGCAAATTCGATTTTAAGGATCATACGAAATCCGATCAACAAAGGGACAGTGGTAATGAATAAAAAGCATTTTGACTTTGATACAAAAAAAGTCATATGTGTACCGGAGAAAGAGCAGTTTGTACATAAAAATAAAGTGCCGCGTACTGTTTCAGACGAATTATGGGAAAAAGCAAATCAGCAGATTGACAGCAGAACGATTGCGAAAAATAAAACGGAAGATCCGGCACGGGGGAAAAATGCTGGGAAATATTTATTTAGTGGAAAAATCATTTGTGGTTTGTGTGGTGTTCCATATTATAGAAAAGCGAGAAGAAAATATAAAGATAAGATGATCTTATATGAATGGAAATGTAAAAATTATCTTGATACAGGAAGAACTACCGAAAACTCAGATCGTTCAGAACTTCGAAAGGTACAGTTAGAAAATGTAAAAGGGTGTGACAATGTACATCTAGAAGAAGAAGCTTTTATAAAATTTTTGGGAAATATATTAGAAGAAAAATATGATGTTGATAAAGAGAAACTCACGGAAAAAATGATTTTTTTATTAAAAAAGGTACTGAAGGAAAATGATATGAAGTCTGAGATAGATGAGCAGATACTGTTGCAGGATAAAATAAAGTCACAAATGAATTTATTGGTAGATAAACTGTTGGAAGGAATTATTGATGATTCACAGTATTTGATCAAAAAGGAACAATTAGAAAAAGAATTACGATATAGTAAATCCAAAATAGAAGAATTAGAATCAAAAAAGCAAAAAGAGAATGCACTGCAAGAGAGAATGGAAACGATAGAAAGAATAATACAGGAAAAGAAAGTTGTAGAATGTTCAATGATAAATATCTTGTTAGATGAAATTGATAAAATCATAATATACCCTACCTATTTGGAAATGAAATATTTACTTAATGAAAAACAGGGAATAGATGCTGATTCTATGACAGATAAAGACAATTTGAATGAAAATGAAAAGATGTCCGGAATAGTTGCTGACAGCAGATTGGATTCGAACAAAAATGGACAGATTACGAAATTTGAAAAAGTCCGGGTCGAATATGGAACGTTGTTCGATCATCGCAGGCAGCAAAAAGAGGCACTGCAGGAAGTCGTAGACTATATGAGAGAAAATCCAAACATAACTGCACGGGAAATCGCCGAAAAATGCGGCAGGACGACATCCTGTATACAGCAAAGAATTGCAAAGCTGCGGAAAGAAGAACGTATTCGATATATAGGAAAAGGGGGACGTGGATACTGGGAAGTACTGGAAGAATAGAAAAAAGAAGACGAAGCATAAATTGTCTATTGAGAGGAAAATTGAGTTATATTATAATATAGGCAGGAAAGTAAACAAATTTTTATCAGAAAGAATGAAAACAATTTTTATCAACGGATTTGAAGTTTTAGGAATCACTGCGAGATATGAAATTCAAAATTACTAGGGGTGATGAATCATGTGTAAAGAAAATGAATTAAGTTTTTCAATTTTTATTTTATATAGTCTTGCTGAAAAATGGAATAAAACTCCGGCAGCAGTATATAAAATATTAAATTCTACAGGTATCTTAGATAATTATGTTATTGCAGGATATGATATGCTTCATACACAAGGGAGAGAGTATCTGGTGGAAGATATTACTGATTTTGTGAGAGAAAAAGGAGTTTGCATATGAGAGTTTATCACGGAACGGTAGAAATGATTGAAAAACCGGATGTAAAGCATTCAAAAAGATATCTTGATTTTGGCAAAGGATTTTATTTGACAACTTTTGAACAGCAAGCAAAGAAGTGGGCATTGCGAAAAGCCCTTCGACAAGAAAAAAACGCAATTGTGAATGTCTATGAGCTAAAAGAAGATTTGAAAGAATACCGTGTATTAACATTTGAAAAAGAAAACGAAAAGTGGCTCGATTTTGTCTGTGCCTGCAGAAGAGGTGAGGAATTAAATCAGGAGTATGATATTATCATTGGAAGTGTGGCAAATGATGATGTGTTTAAAACAGTAGATATGTATTTTAGAGGTTTGTGGGATAAAGAAAAAGTTTTGAATGAGCTGAGATATTATAAAATGAATGATCAGATTTGTATTGTAAATCAAAAAGTTTTGGATGAGGTGTTGGAGTATAAGGAATCGTATGAGGTAAAAATTAATGGTAGATAAAAAACAGCTTACAAAGATTTATAAGCAAAATTTGGAAAATGACATTATTTTAAACATGGCAAAGAAGAAAGGTATAGAAATCAGAGAGGCATTCGATATCTATTATTCCAGTAAATTAGCTGGACAGATTGCTAATGGAGAATGTGGAATTGAAAACATGGATGCAAAATATCTTGCAGATGATTTAATTGAAAATGAACCTGATTTGTTCAAATAAAAAGAAGCTGACAGCGTAAAAAACTGTCAGTTTTTTTGCTTGAGTAGTGAGAAAATTAAGGAATCGATATCTGATCGTTTCCGAATGTACTTACAGAGAAATA
>CAZWLV010000031.1:0-14277 GCA_964634715.1 uncultured Lachnoclostridium sp.
TGAAAAGATTCGGGAACAGGTGAGGATGACACAGGAAGTCTGTGAAAAGAGAAAATAAACAGATGTCAAATTTCGACTTGTGAAATTCGTGTCATATGATAAAATAAATTCAAAACAAGATAGACAGCGAGGTGTCGTAAATGAAGATTGTGAAAGAATTTGTTTGTCGGGAAATTGCAGGAGAATATATCCTTGTTCCGGTAGGAAAAACTGCACAGGAGTTTAATGGAATGATCAATTTGAATGTGACAGCTCATTTTGTGTGGGAATGGTTGGAAAAAGTGTCTGACCGGCAAGAATTGCTGCACAAAATGACGGAAAAATTCGAAATTGATGAACAGGAAGCCGGAGAAGATATTGATGAATTTATAGGGCAGCTTTTGGAAAATGGCTTTATAGAATATACTGATCAAAAACAAAAATGGTGAACATAAAAGGCATATGAAGCAGCACGAATAAAACGAATAAAATTTAAAAAAAAATTAATAAAATAATTGTGACACAATACTTGATATTGATGGAAATATATGTTAAATTAACACATCATAATGGTTTGGGACTCTGCTTAGTGAAGAGATGGAGGATTAGAATATGAAGATGAAATATGAAAAACCGAGAATGGATGTAGAAGCTTTTACTTTAAATGCAGCTGTAGCATCCTGCAACAGACTGCCGGCCGGAACAGAATATACGTATAAACCGCAGACTGTAAAATGCGTTGTAACTACACAGGATGTCATTTTTACAGCCGGAACAACAGGCTGCGATCATCAGGTAGATCCGAATGGCGGAAGCGACACTTATAGATTTATCACTTACGACGGTCAGCTGTATTTCGCATGGGTTGGACCAAGCGGCGGCGGCGGTAATAATGGCAATATGCAGCTTTTACAGAAAATTTTGAATGCAGGAGGGATTCGTGATTATAATGCTGGTCGTGGTAAAGTATGGCATGCTGGTCCTGCAAATGCTACACTGACACAATTATATTCACACAGTTTTTAGTTGAAAGGTTGAAAAGATAAAAAATAAGGAATCATTCTGTTTAGAATGGCTCCTTATTTTTGTTCTATATGGATAAATTTATGGAATATCGGATGAAGATCGGGAAGAAAACATTTTGTGTACATTCACCGTATCCTGTCAGATGGAAAACAGAGGACGAACAGTTTTTGACGGAAGAAAAAGAAGACGGGATTCCTGTATGGATCGAAGCGGTGGAGCATCTGCCGGTGATATCGGAGAAAAAAATATACGAAATGGATAGTATGAGTATCTATGCGAACGGAGGTTGTGAAGTCCGTGAATATAGAGCCATGTTTCTTCCGGGACATCCTTTGTATGCACAAAGCAGATGGGATGGCAGAGAGCTGAAGATCTACTATCAAAAATCTTCCGGTGCATGGAATCATGGAAATATGTCAATCTGGAATTTTCTTCATCTGGAAAATCAGATGTTGGATTCAGAAGGGATCGCACTGCACTGCTGTTATACGGAATATCACGGAGAAGCAATCCTTTTTTCAGCACCCAGCGGTACGGGAAAAACGACACAGGCAGAATTATGGAAGAAATGCTATCATGCCCGGATCATCAACGGGGATAAATGTCTGCTGCAGAAGAATGAAGGAACCTGGGAAGCATGGGGGTATCCGCTTCATGGAAGTGCAAAGGAATGTGAAAACAAAAAATTACCGATCCGTTGTATCGTGGTTCTGCGTCAGTCGTTGGAAAATAGAGTCGAATTATTAACAGACAGTAAAAAAGTCCGTCTGCTGTATAGTGAATCTACCGTGAATCCATGGAATATGGAATGTATCGGACAGGCACTGGATCTGCTAAAAGATACGGCAGAGCATGTACCGGTGATCATGCTGCACTGTAATATGCAGGATGATGCGGCCAAAGTACTTCATACATATCTTTATGGGAGTGATACGGATGGAATTATATGATTTTTTAACTCCGGTGGAAACAAAACTTGCCACCATCGCAGCACTTACAAAAACTCCGCTGGGAGGAGCAATGGAGCTGCTGCCTTTGTGCAATATGGATTGCAAAATGTGTTATGTTCGTTTGAGCAGAAAGCAGATGGAACAGCAGGGAAAAATGCTGTCGGCTGATGAATGGCTGAAAATTGCGGAAGAAGCAAAAAAACAGGGCGTATTGTTTTTGCTCTTAACCGGTGGAGAAGTATTGATCTATCCGGAATTTCGCCGGCTGTATCAGGAGCTTCATCTTATGGGATTTATTTTAACGATCAATACCAATGCAACGCTTCTGGACGAAGAATGGGCAGATTTTTTTAAAGAATATCCATGCAGAAAGATCAATATTACCCTGTATGGCAAGGATGATGCCACTTATGAAAGATTATGTGGAAATCCAAAAGGATTTACGCAGGTGATGCATGCAGCGAAGCTTTTAAAAGAACGGGAGATCCCATTTCGTTTTACCTGCAGCGTGACTCCGGATAATCAGCATCAGCTGGATGAACTGCAGAAAATTGCAGAAGAGTTTGGAGTATCGTTAGAGATAACCAGTTATATGTTTCCGCCGGCACGAAAAGAAGAGTATGCAGGTGAGATGTTCAGGATGACACCAAAAGAAGCAGCAGTTTCTATTCTGGAAAGTTATCGTGTGAAAAACGGCGGCAGGGATATGGAAGCAGCAGTAGAAAATACGCTTCGCATGGTAAAAATGCCGGAAAAAAGAGAAAATATTCACGGATTGTCCTGTCGTGCAGGAACCAGTGGTTTCTGGCTGAACTGGAAAGGCGAAATGCTCCCATGTGGGATGTTTCAAACACCGAAGATCAGTTTAACAGAACATTCTTTTAAAGAATGCTGGGAATATATTGTAAACGAAACAGAAAAAATGGTTCGCTGTGCAGAATGCGAACAATGTGAGAAAAAGAACATATGTAAAAGCTGTGCGGCAGCCTGTCTGACAGAGACAGGGAGTGTCAGCGGCAAACCGGAATATCTGTGCCAGATGAGCGAGGAACTTTATCGTTTGCTGCAGGAGTATTCTGGAAAAAATGAGGTTTTAAATGAAAGATAGAGAAAAAGCAGGGGACATTCAGGAATATTCGGGATTAAACCGTTTACTGAAATCCCAATTTGTACAGTATCTGCTGAACCGTCTGGGAGATGGAACGGCAGGAGAAGTTTTTGAAGACTGGAAATGGATATTTTCTTACAGTAAAAAATATAAATGGGTTATTTTACTCTATCTTTTACTGGGAATTTTTAGTTCCACGTTAAGTCTTGGTTCGTCAGTGGTGAGTAAATATCTGATCGATATCATCGTTAATAAGAAATTAAGCCAGTTGTGGATTCTTGTATTTATGATGATCTTCAGTACGGTATTCAGTCTTGCGTTTTCCGGAATTGTGGATCGTATGGGTATGAAGATCAGTATTTACGTAAATAACGATATTCAGTCAGATATCTTTGATAAGATCATCGATGCAGACTGGCTGAAGATCAATGAATATGCGAACGGAGATCTTTTGAACCGTTTTAACAATGATGTAGCGACGGTTGCGAATAATGCGGTCAGCTGGATTCCGAATGTGATCATTAATATTTATACTTTTGTGGCTACTTTCATCGTGATCTGCTATTATGATGTGACGATGGCATTTCTCGCACTGTTAAGTGCACCGGTACTGCTTCTGTGCAGCCGTTTTCTGATGCGTAAGATGCGGGATTATCAGAAAAGGGTATTGGAAATGAACAGTGCCATGATGGGATTTGAAGTAGAAACTTTTTATAATTATGATACGATCAAAAGTTTCGGGATCACGGATCTTTACAGCAGAAAGTTAAAAGACTGGCAGAAAAAATATAAAGAATATAATCTGGATTACAACCTGTTTTCTATTAAGACAAATATTGGGCTGTCATTGTTGGGAACGGTTGTTTCCATGATTTCGTTTGGTTACTGTTTGTTCCGTTTGTGGACAAATGCGATTACTTATGGAACCATGACGCTTTTTTTGCAGCAGAGAACAAAATTGTCGTCGAATTTTAATTCATTGGTCAGCATTATCCCCGGAATGTTAAACAGCTCTCTTTCCGCACATCGTGTACGGGAACTGGTAGAACTTCCGAAAGAAAAGCACGATCCGGAAGCAGCAGAAATGCTGAGAGAAAAAGCAGCAGACGGATTTACGGTAGAAATGCGGGATGTCCATTTTTCTTATGTGGACAGTTGTAAGGTGTTAAAAGAAAGCAGCTTTATTGCCAGACCAAATGAGATCGTTGCGATCGTAGGACCGAGTGGAGAAGGCAAAACAACCATGCTCCGTATGATTTTAGGTCTGATCCATCCGGATAAAGGAGAATCCGTTCTGATCGCCGGAAGTGGTGAAGAAGTACAGATGAATGCAGATGTGAGAAGTTTGTTTTCTTATGTTCCGCAGGGAAATACGATCCTTTCGGGAACGATTGCGGATAATATGCGTATGGTAAAAGAAGATGCGACAGATGAAGAAATCATAGAGGCTTTAAAAATTGCCTGTGCATGGGGATTTGTGCAGAAACTGGAACATGGGATTTATGGAAAGCTGGGAGAAAGAGGACGCGGTGTAAGTGAGGGACAGGCACAGAGGATCGCCATTGCAAGAGCCGTATTGCGGGATTCTCCAATCCTGCTCCTTGATGAAGCAACCAGTGCGCTGGATGTAGAAACAGAAAGAAAAGTATTGAAAAATATTATTCAGCAGAGAAAAAATAAGACCTGTATCGTCTCAACGCACCGACCGAGTGTTTTAAATATGTGCCAGAGAATCTATCGTGTAATGGATACAAAAGTAACAGAACTGGATGAACAGGCAGCAGCTAAGATCGTAGAAGATTTTTGATGCTGTAAAAAGTCTGGTATGCAGACAGCAGTGATCAGCAATGTTCCATAAAAATTTGTAAAGTATTATGGGATATTTTGCAGTATAGAGGAGTGTAAACCTATGGGAAAAATTAGAATGATGATCGTAGCAATTTTTATGGTTTCCTGCGTGATCTTTGGTTTTTATACAGTTAAAACCAGCCGTTTGGAAGACCATACGCCGCCGGAGATCACGTGCGACAAAAATGTGATCACGGTAAAAGCATCTGCAGATGATGCACAGCTTTTAAAAGGTGTGACTGCCATGGATGACAAAGACGGCGATATTACCGATTCGGTACGTGTATCTGCCATGAGTCATTTTGTGGAGAAAGGGAAACGAACGATTACATATATCGTGTTTGATAAGGCAAATCAGGCTGGTACGGCACAGAGAACCGTGATCTATTCGGATTATGAATCACCGAAGATCTATCTTTCTGAACCGCTTCGAGCAAGCATCAGTCAGGCATCGAAACTTAATCTTGCGGAAAATTTCAAGGCGGAGGATTGTCTGGACGGTGATCTGACCAAGCAGCTGAGGATTTCTACAGATGATGCATATTATGCTTATACGGCAGGAGAATATGAAATGACCGTTCAGGTTTCCAACAGTGCCGGTGATGTACGGGCGATCCCGATGACGATCACTTTGACGGATAATACGAATCGGGAAGAGAGTGCCAAATATTATCCGGATCTTTCAGAATATATCGTCTATACAAAGGTCGGAGAAGAGCTGAAACTTTCTTCTTACATTGAAGGCGTTTCACATGGAAATCAGACGTACAGCTTTGAAGATGATGCGGAATTGCTGACGATGAAAAAATCTGATATTAAGATTGAAGAAGAAATTGATTATTCCAAAGCGGGAGTTTATCCGGTGGAGTATTCCTATACGACGGAGGAAGAGATCACGGCAGTTACCAGATTATATGTGGTAGTAGAGGAGTAATGCGATGGAAAAGGAAAAAACAAATTTACAGGAAGAGATCCAGTTCGACCTTACAACGGTTTTTTATGATATTTTAAGCAACTGGTGGGTGATCCTTTTAGGAGCTTTGGCAGCAGCCATGCTGACGTTTGTGATCCTCAACGAAACCTATGTGCCGCAGTATACGACGAGAACAACGTTTGTTGTTGGATCAAAAAGCGATTTTAATGCTTCTGCGAACCTTTCTTCTGCCAACAATATGGCAAATACGTTTCAGAGGATCTTACAGAGTAATGTAATGAAAAAGATCCTGACGGAAAAACTTGGCGTTGAGGAACTGACAGATGAGATCCACGCAGAAGTGATCGGAGGAACGAATCTTCTGGTAGTGACGGCAACTGCGTCTTCACCGAAAGAAGCCATCGATCTGATGCATGCCATTATGGATAATTATACAAGTGTTTCTTATTATACAGCAGGGGATGCGGTCATGGACGTTTTGGAAGAACCGAGTATTCCGATGAGTCCGGATAATCCGCTGAATGCAGAAAGCACGGTAAAAAAAGCATTTTGGATCACAGCGGCGGCATTGTGTGCATTGTTCGGTTTTCTTTCTTATCTGCGTGATACGGTAAAACAGGAAGAAGATATTGAGAAAAAACTGGATGCCAGAAGTCTTGGAAATATTCCTTATGAACGGAAAAATAAGACTCTCAAAGATATTTTCAAAAAGGAAAAACGTGCCCTTCTTGTTACGGATCCGCTGGCAGGATTTGGATTTGTGGAAGCATATAAAAAACTGGCGACCAAGATCGATTATCAGATGGGAAAAGAAGGACGTAAAGTGCTGGTGGTGACCAGTGTATCCGAAAACGAAGGAAAGTCTACGGTTGCTTCCAATCTGGCGATCTGTCTTGCAGAGCAGTCAAAAAAAGTAGTGCTGATCGATGGCGATTTCAGACGGCCGTCACAGTTTTTGATCTTCGGTGAAAAACCGGAAGAAACACAGGAAATCGGTGAAGTATTAAAAGGAAATCCGGAGGCTTCCCTGACATTAAAAAAATGCAATGTCAAAGACTTATATCTTGTTTTAGGAAGAAACTGTTATTCTTCGTCTACAGAGCTGGCTAATTCTCCGAGAATGAAACAGATTCTGGACGTTTTGAAACAGAAAATGGATTATATCATCATAGATTCACCGCCAACAGGGCTGATGGGAGATGCAGAAGCTCTGGCAGGATCGGCAGATGCAGTGATGCTGACGGTAAAACAGAATTATATTTATTCGGAAGATATCAATGATGTACTGGATTCCTTCCGTGAGCATCATTCAGAAGTTCTTGGCGTTGTATTAAACAGTGCGAAAACACTTCCGGGATCCGGAAACAGCAGATTCCACGGCCAGTACGGACATTATGGTAACTATGGACATTATGGAAAAAATCGGGAGAACTAATCATGCGTGAATATATAGAAAATGAAATGGATCGTGAAGCTGATAAGATCGATATCAACGATTTTTTACTTGATATGATCCGTGGGGTAAAAAAATTATGGTGGCTTGTGATCGGTCTTGCGGTTTTATTTGGTTTAAAATCTTATTTTAATGTATATACCAGTTATCAGCCGACTTATGTGGCATCAGCTACCATGGCGGTCAATGTAAAAGGCAACAGTTATAATTATATCAATATTGATTCGGCACAGCAGATGGCGGAAGTTTTTCCTTACATTCTGACCAGTGGCGTGCTGGAAGATGTGGTAGCAGAGGATCTGGGACTGGAATACGTGCCGGGAAGCATTACGGCAACGGCAGAAGAAGGGATCAACCTGTTTACGTTATCGGTTACTGCTTCCGATGCACAGCTGGCATATGATATCCTTCAGTCTGTGATTGAAAATTATCCAAAGGTAGCAAGATTTGTGCTTGGGGAAACTTCTTTAAAGATCATGGACGAAACCGGAGTTCCGGAAGATACCGGAAGAGTGTCAGTGATCAGAGGATCTTTGAAAAGAGGGATTGCAGAAGGAGCTGCCATCGGTCTTGGGATCATGGCACTGTATGTTCTGACACGCCGTACCATAAAATCACGAAAAGAATTAAAACGTCAGATCAATCTGGAAGATTATGGAAGTATTCCTTATATTCAGAAAAAGAAACGTAAAAAGAAAGAATATCAGTTCCATGCAAGTCTTTTAGATGACCGTGTTCCGCAGGTATATCTGGAAGCTGTCAGAAAGCTTTGTATTAAAGTGATGAAGGAAATGGAGCAGAAAGAATACCAGACACTGATGATCACCAGTTCTGTTCCGGGAGAAGGAAAAACGACACTGGCGGTAAATTTAGCGATCGCACTTGCAAAACAGGGGAAAAATGTAGTTTTGGCAGATGCGGATCTAAGACATCCGTCTGTTGCAGAACATTTGAAAAACTGTACGGTAAAAGAAGGCGGTCTTGGTGCGGTGCTGCGAGGCGAAAAAACGCTGGAAGATACGCTGACGGAAGTAAATCTTTCTTCTGCGGGAACACTCCGTATCCTTCCGGTAACAGAACCGCAGGCACAGGATGTCAAACTTTTGGGAACTTCTTCCATGAAGAAGATCATCAAACAGTTAAAAGCAGAGGCGGATATTGTGATCGTTGACACTGCTCCGTCGGAACTTTTGGCAGATGCACCGGCATTGGCAAAATATATGGAAGCGGTATTGTATGTGGTAAAATATGACCATGCGAAAGTCCGTCAGATCCGTAAGGGTGTGCAGGCACTGGCAATGAGCGGTGTAGACATTCTTGGATATGTATTTAATGCTGACCGTACGGCTGTACAAAGAGGATATGGTTACGGTTATGGATATCGCAGATATGGTTATGGCGGTTTTGGTAAATACGGCGGATATGGTTCTTATAAAAAGGCATCCGGCCGTCAGAATGATAACAGCGGCCGTGTACTGAAAGATTAGAAGAGTAGAGAGAACTCTTTTGCTAAGGAGTATCAAGTTGAATAAAGTAAGTCGATTGTTTTTAAAAGCATTAAAAGCATCTTTACAATCAGAAAAAGTATCATGGGATCAGGAAATTTCTAAAGAAGAGTGGAACGCACTGTTTTTGCTTTCACAGAAGCATCAGGTGCTTCCGATGATCTATGAGGCGGTTTACGATTGCCCGTCTGTGCAGGTGTTGGAGCCGGAGATCAGACAATTATGGAAAAGTCAGATCATTCGGGCTGTGATGCTGCAAAGTATAAAAACGGAAGAATTTGTCCGGTTATACCGTACTTTATCGGAAAAGGAAATTTCACCGGTCGTTGTCAAAGGGATCGTCTGCCGGAATCTTTATCCGAATCCGGATCACCGGGTTTCCGGAGATGAAGATCTTCTTATCTGTGAAACGGAATTTTTAAAATTTCATGATGAAATGCTGAAAAATGGCATGGAACTGGTGGATCCGGAAGAAAATATTGCGGAAGAATACGAGATCACTTATGGAAGAAAAGGCAGTCCGATCATGATCGAAGCTCATAAAACGCTGTTTCCGCCGCAGTCGGAAGCCTATGGGGAATTTAACCGCTATTTTGAAGGTGTATGGAACAGCAGGAAAATGCTGGAAATCTTCGAAACAAAGATCCGTACCATGGAACCTACGGAAAATCTGTTTTATCTGATCTGTCATGCGTTCAAACATTTTCTGCACAGTGGCTTTGGCATCCGTCAGGTGTGTGACATCATATTGTTTGCCAATGCCTACGGAAACGAAGTCCGGTGGGAGGAGCTGCTTGAACAGTGCAGGGAGATCCATGCAGAAAAATTTACGGCAGCCCTTTTTAAGATCGGAGAAAAATATCTGGTTTTTGATCCTAAAAAGGCAGGATATCCGAAAGAATGGCAGGAAGTTCAAGTCGATGAATCGTTACTTCTTTTGGATCTTTTGGAGAGCGGTATCTTCGGCGATGCCAGTATGAGCAGAAAACACAGCAGTAATATAACACTTCATGCAGTCAGTGCAGAAAAACGCGGAAAGAATAACAGCTTTTCGGTGTTAAAAACCGTATTTCCGTCTGCGGAGGATCTGAAAGGGAAGTACGGATATCTGGAAAAACGTCCGTATCTGCTTCCGGCAGCCTGGGCACAGAGAATGCTCACCTATCAGAGAGAAACACAGAAGATAAAGGATAATCAGGCTTTGGAGGCGGTAAAAATAGGAAATCAAAGGATCGAGCTTTTGAAATATTATGATATTTTGCAGCACTGATCTGAGATTTTTGATATACTGACAAAAGTAACAGACAAAACAGACCGTTTATGATCGGTGAAATGAGATCAGCGGTTGAAAGTGGTGCTTTACAGAAAAATTTCAGAGAAAAGAAAAAGCTCTGGAAACCTGTAAAAAGCAGGAAATGAAGGTTCACTAACAGTTAAATGGAGAAAAAATGATCGATATACATGCACACATACTTCCGGGAATCGATGACGGTGCAGGGGATCTTTATGATACGCTGGAAATGGCACAGATGGCAGCAGACAGCGGAGTGCGTGCCATTGTGGCAACACCCCACTGCAATATACCGGGAGTATATAGAAATTATTTTGGAGATGCTTATCTGGAAGCCTTTTATGCGGCCAGAGATGCGATAAAAAAAGAACGGATACCGATAGAACTTTATCCCGGAATGGAAGTTTTTGCGACGTATGATCTTCCGGAACTGATCGAAGACGGGAAGATCATGACCATTAATCAAAGCCATTATCTTCTGATGGAGTTTTCGTTTGATGAAGATCCGGAGTTTGCTTCTGCGTTGCTTGGAAAGATCCGGGAGATGGAGATCATACCGGTCGTTGCGCATGTGGAACGATATGAATTTGTACAGGAGGATCCATGGCTGATCTATCAGTGGAGAAAAGCCGGATACGGGATTCAGGTAAATAAAGGAAGTTTTATGGGACGTTTTGGACGCAGAGCATGGCGGACAGCTTATGAGCTTCTCGAATATCAGCTGATCTCGGCAGTAGCCAGTGATGCCCACAGTCCATACCGGAGAACGACTTATATGCGGGATGCCTATGAAGCACTCCTGGACGATTTTTCGAAAGAATATCTGGATATCCTGTTTCGAAAAAATCCGGAACATATCTGCCGGGATGAAAAACTGGACGATTCGATTCCGTTTTTGCTGCCGGAGTAATTTCCTGAAAGCATATGTGACTGTATAGAGTTTCAAAGTAAATGCAATGGTTGTTGGATTTAGGGGTGCGTTTGTTTTGAAAATTTAGTAGTCATATGTTTTTCGCTCATGAAAAATCTCCTGTCATACCCCAAAAAACATGACAAGAGTATCGTAACATAATTATTCAAAGTAAATGTGACTGTATAGATTTTCAAAGTAAATACAATGATTGTTGGCTTTAGGTGTGCATTTGTTTTGAAAATTGTTAATTTTGTAATTATAAAAATAAAAGTCTTGACGAGGTCTTCAGCGTGTGGTATGATACACACGCGAATGGAAGAAGCGAAGGCTTTTTTTTTATGCCTAAATCTTGACAGTTTATCGCGGCTGTCACACTAAAAATAAGAAAAAGCGAGGTGGAAGTTGTGCGCGTTAAAATCACATTGGCATGTACAGAATGCAAACAGCGTAATTACAACATGACGAAGGATAAGAAAGCTCATCCGGATCGAATGGAAACCAGTAAGTACTGCAGATTCTGTAGAAAACACACAGCACATAAGGAAACTAAATAATTTCTGATTATTTAGTCCGATGCAAAGGGAAGTGACAATTATGGGAGAAAACACAGTAAAAGAAACTGCTCCAAAGAAGAGCTGGTTCAAAGGTCTTAAAGCTGAATTTAAGAAAATCGTTTGGCCAGACAGAAAATCACTTGCGCGCGAAAGCGTTGCTGTCGTAGCATCAGCTGTTGCGTTAGGCATTATCATTAAGATACTGGATATTGTGATCAATTACGGTATCGAATTCCTGATGAATTTATAAGATTATGAATTTGGAGCATGGACTCCGATGAAAGGTGATTTTATGTCAGAAGCAAACTGGTATGTAGTTCATACTTATTCAGGGTATGAAAACAAGGTTAAGGCCAACATTGAAAAAACAATTGAAAACAGACATCTGGAAGATCAGATTCTCGAAGTAAGAGTTCCGATGCAGGATGTTGTGGAAATGAAAAATGGAGCCAAAAAACAGGTTTCCAAAAAATTATTTCCAGGATATGTTCTGATCAATATGGTAATGAACGACGATACTTGGTATGTCGTAAGAAATACCAGAGGCGTGACAGGATTTGTTGGTCCGGGATCCAAGCCGGTTCCGCTGACAGATGAAGAAATGTTGCCGCTCGGAATCAGCAATGAGAATGTCGTTATTGATTTTGCAGTAGGAGACAGCGTCGTAGTAAGTGGTGGCGTATGGAAAGATACGGTTGGTATGATCCAGTCGATCAACGAAACAAAACAGTGCGTAACCATTAACGTAGACCTGTTCGGTCGTGAAACACCGGTTGAAATCAGTTTCACAGAAATCAAGAAAATGTAACAAGTAAGCGTCCGCATTATTCAGCATTTGCGGATCGTGGGAGGGAAATCCCCGCAAATACCACATAGGAGGTGCCTTATCATGGCAAAAAAAGTAACAGGTTATATTAAATTACAGATTCCTGCTGGTAAAGCTACACCAGCACCACCAGTTGGACCAGCACTTGGTCAGCATGGTGTAAACATTGTTCAGTTTACAAAAGAATTTAATGCTAGAACAGCAGATCAGGGCGATATGATTATCCCTGTTGTTATTACAGTTTATGCTGATAGAAGCTTCAGCTTCATCACAAAAACACCGCCAGCTGCAGTTTTATTAAAGAAAGCCTGCAACATCAAATCTGGTTCAGGTGTTCCTAACAAAACAAAGGTTGCTACAATCAGCAAAGCAGAAGTTCAGAAGATCGCTGAATTAAAAATGCCAGACTTAAACGCAGCAAGCCTTGAAGCAGCTATGAGCATGATCGCTGGTACTGCAAGAAGTATGGGTATCACAGTAACTGAATAACAATATGACGTGGGAGGGAAATTCCCGCAATTACCACTAGGAGGATATTTAATATGAAACATGGAAAGAAATATGTTGAGGCTGCAAAACAGTACGACAAGCAGACTCAGTATGATACAACTGAAGCAATGTCTTTAGTAAAAAAATTAGCAGTAGCTAAATTTGATGAAACAATCGAAGCTCACATCAGAACAGGTTGTGACGGACGTCACGCTGAACAGCAGATCCGTGGTGCAGTTGTTTTACCACACGGTACAGGTAAAACAGTTCGTATCTTAGTATTCGCTAAAAATGCAAAAGCTGACGAAGCTTTAGCAGCAGGTGCAGATTACGTAGGAGCTGAAGATCTCATTCCAAGAATCCAGAATGAAGGATGGTTTGATTTCGATGTTGTAGTTGCTACACCGGATATGATGGGTGTTGTAGGTCGTTTAGGACGTGTACTCGGACCTAAGGGCTTAATGCCAAACCCAAAAGCTGGTACAGTTACTATGGACGTAACAAAAGCGATCCAGGATATCAAAGCTGGTAAGATTGAGTACAGATTGGACAAAACAAACATTATCCACGTGCCAATCGGAAAAGCTTCTTTCACAGAAGAACAGTTAACCGACAACTTCCAGACGCTTATGGGTGCAATCATCAAAGCAAAACCAGCTGCATTAAAAGGTCAGTACTTAAAGAGTGTTACAGTAACACCTACTATGGGACCTGGCGTTAAGATCAATACAGCAAAATTAGCATAATCGGATTTTTAAAATTTGATTAAAATTGATGTTGACATTCAATATATAAATATGGTATTGTATCAAAGCAATACAAACTGCCGAAGACAGCAGGTGCCGTAAGGCATAAGGAGTAAACGCCTGCCGAGGAAAAGTATTCTAAACTTATAGAACGATGTTCAGTAAGATATAAAAGAAAGACTTTTAAACCTCTCTGTCTGCGGATAGAGAGGTCTTTTATTTGGCGGTGTAAAATCTAAAAAGGAGGTACACCATTCACATGGCAAAAATCGAGTTAAAACAGCCGATCGTAGAAGAAATCAAAGCTCACATTGAAGGCGCTCAGACAGCAGTAGTTATCAACTACAGCGGTGTTACTGTAGAACAGGACACAAAGCTCCGTAAAGCAATGAGAGAAGAAGGTATCGTTTACAAGGTTTACAAAAACACAATGATGAAACGTGCTTTTGCTGGAACAGCTTTCGAAAGCTTAAACGACAGCTTAGAAGGACCAAACGCAATTGCAATCTCTACAACTGATGCAACAGCACCAGCTCGTTTAGTAGCAAAATTTGCAAAAGAAATTCCAAACCTTGAAATGGTAGCAGGTGTTGTAGAAGATCAGTTCTATGATGCAAAGGGAATGCAGGCTATTTCCCAGATTCCAGGAAGAGAA
>CAZWLV010000032.1:0-14240 GCA_964634715.1 uncultured Lachnoclostridium sp.
AAAAAGCACCAAATGACCTTACCGATCACTTGGTGCTTTCTTAATATTTCCCTATTCACCATGGTATTCTCATACCACTATTTCAAAACGGTCAGATTAGCAGATTTCTGCTCCTGCCGGCATATTTTTATCCGGTGTCATCAGTGCAAGTACGCCGTTTTCATCTTCTGCACAGAGAAGCATTCCTTCTGACATTACGCCTGCCAGTTTTGCAGGTTTTAAGTTTACAAGTACCATGACTTTTTTACCTACCATCATTTCCGGTGTGTAGTTTGATTTGATACCTGATACGATCTGTTTTACCTGACTTCCGATGCGTACCTGAGAGCAAAGGAGTTTCTTTGATTTCGGTACTTCTTCACATTTGATGATCTCGCCTACCTGGAACTGTAATTTCATAAAATCATCAAATGTAATTTCTGCTTTTGGTTCAATATCGATCACCGGTTCTGTCGGAGCATTTTTTGCTTCTTCTTCCGCAGCTTTCTTTTCTTCTACTTTTGCAAGTACTTCATTTACATCCAGTCTTGCAAAAAGGATTTCCGGTTTTTCTACCACTTTATTTCCTGAAGGATAAAGACCGAAGTTCTTTGTATCTTCCAGACTTCTGAGTGTTGTATTTAACTGTGCAGCTACTTTCTGTGCTGTTTCCGGCATAAAGGATTCTAAGAGAGAAGCTCCGATGCTGATGCTTTCTACTAAATTGTAGAGAACAGTTGCCAGACGGTCTTTCTTTTCTTCATCTTTTGCCAGTGCCCATGGCATCGTTTCATCGATGTATTTGTTGCAGCGTTTGAACAGTGTAAAGATTTCTGTCATCGCATCTGCTACACGCAGCTGATCCATTTTTGCACTTACTTTATCTGCTGCTGCCAGTACCACTGCCTTTAAGTCTTCGTCAACTTCTTCTGTCACACCTGTATTTGTCACAACTCCGCCAAAATATTTGTTTGACATGGAGATCGTACGGTTTACAAGGTTTCCAAGTGTATTTGCAAGGTCAGAGTTCATACGTTCTACCATCAGTTCCCATGTGATCACACCATCATTTTCAAATGGCATTTCGTGAAGTACAAAGTAACGAACCGCATCTACGCCAAAGAATTCTACCAGTTCATCTGCATAAAGCACATTTCCTTTGGATTTACTCATCTTTCCGTCACCCTGTAACAGCCATGGATGTCCAAAGATCTGTTTTGGTAATGGAAGATCCAGTGCCATTAAGAAGATCGGCCAGTAAATCGTATGGAAACGGATGATATCTTTACCGATCAGATGAAGGTCTGCCGGCCAGTTTTTATTAAATAATTCAGAACTGTTTCCTTCGCAGTCATAACCGATTCCGGTAATGTAATTGCAAAGTGCATCCAGCCATACATAAGTTACGTGTTTTGGATCAAATGTTACAGGAATTCCCCATGTAAAGGAAGTTCTGGAAACACAAAGATCCTGTAAGCCCGGAAGTAAGAAGTTGTTCATCATTTCATTCTTACGTGATACCGGCTGGATAAATTCCGGATGTTCATTGATATATTCGATCAGACGGTCTGCATATTTGCTCATTTTGAAGAAATAAGCTTCTTCTTTTGCAGGCTGTACTTCACGGCCGCAGTCCGGACATTTTCCGTCTACCAGCTGGCTTTCCGTAAAGAAAGATTCACATGGAGTACAGTACATTCCTTCATAATATCCTTTATAAATATCACCTTTATCATACAGATATTTGAAGATCTTCTGAATCTGTTCTTCATGATCTTTATCTGTTGTACGGATGAATTTATCATAAGAAGTGTTCATCAGATCCCAGATTTCCTTGATCTGACCTGCAACACCATCTACGAATTCCTGTGGTGTAATGCCGGCTTCTTCTGCTTTTAATTCAATCTTCTGTCCATGCTCATCAGTTCCTGTCTGGAAGAACACATCATAACCCTGATATCTTTTATATCTTGCGATCGCATCTGCAAGAACGATTTCATAAGTATTTCCAATGTGCGGTTTTCCTGATGTATACGCAATGGCGGTAGTCATATAATACTTTTCTTTTGCCATGATCATTTCCTCTTTTCTCTTTATTGCAAAACCATGGTTTTCCCCTGAAAATACAGCAGATCCCATACCTTTGCATATCTATTCAAAACTCTAACACAACCCAAAGTATTCGTCAAGGATTGCACTTTGAATCTAACCGTTTGCTTCATCAATCTTTCGGAATACTTTACAGGACATCGGTTCCATGACCACTTCAAGGATCCCTTCTTTTACCTGATATGGAGTACGGCCTACATTATAAAGCTTTTTGGTGATCCTCATCAGGCGTTCCATCGTTCCGTCTAATGCCACACCGGCTGTCCATACCGGAAGTTTTACTGTCCGTTCTTCATCAGACATGTTGATGACTGTCAGTACCTGATCGTTCTCATCAAATCTCGCAAAAGCAAACATTTCATTTTCTGCCAGCAGGATCTTCGTAGAGCCGGTCTTCAACACCGGATTGCGTCTGTGGATCGCGATCATATCCCGATGAAATTCCATCAGCTCATAATCTTCCCTGCCCCATGGATAGGTTCTCCGGTTGTCCGGATCCGTAAATCCGCAGACACCTGCCTCATCTCCATAATACAATGTCGGAGCACCAACCCATGTCATCTGAAATGCCACTGCGATCTCCATCACGGATTTTTCCACATCTTTTTCTGCGGCTTCTGCTCCCATCGTTGCCAGACGGCCCACGATATGATTGGTGCGAGTCAGGAAACGGGAATGATCGTGATTGCTCAGCTGGTTCATCGCAGTCATGAGTGACGGCATATGAAATGCACACATATGATGGCTGATGCAGTCCCGGAAAAATTCTCCGTTGCGGTAATATTCCCCTTTATAGGCATCGCTGTGTTTTTCCATACCTGTTAAAAACCATGTCAGCGGTTCCATAAAAGCATCATAATTCATGACGGTATCCCATTCATCGCCCTGAAGCCAGCTTCCGGCATCGCCATAATGTTCGGCATAGATCATTACTTCCGGATTTGTCTCTTTGATCGCTTTACGGAACTTTTTCCAGAAACGGTGATTATATTCCGGAGACATTCCAAGGTCTGCTGCCACATCCAGACGCCAGCCGTCTACATTGTATGGCGGAGAGATCCATTTTTTCCCGATCTTCATGATATATTCTTCCAGTTTCGGAGAATCTTCGTAGTTTAGTTTCGGCAGTGTATCGTTCGACCACCAGCCGTCATAGCTGCGGTTATACGGCCAACGTTCTTCATTAAAATGAAAGAAGGTACGGTACGGGCTTTCCGAATCCACATATGCCCCTTTTTCGAATCCTTCCTGACCTTCATAAAGCCGTTCCCGATCCATCCATTTATTAAAAGAACCGCAATGGTTAAACACTCCGTCAATGATGATCTTCATGCCTCTTCTATGCACTTCCTCGCAAAACCGTGCAAAAAATGCATCACTGGCTTCCAGATTTTGCATATTTGCCGTCCGCTGGATATATTTTTCCGCCTGCATATTGTCATGACAGCCTTCCGGAAGAACTGCTCCCCCGTCTTTTTCGATCACCGTCAGATGCGGATCAATATGCTCATAATCCTGACAGTCATATTTGTGATTCGATGGAGATACAAAGAGCGGATTAAAGTAAAGCACTTCGATCCCCAGTCCCTGCAGATAATCCAGCTTATCCCAGACTCCCTGCAGATCTCCGCCGTAAAAACGGCCTACGTCCATTGTCTTTGGAAGAGCATACCAGTCCTCTTCTTTTTTCACTGTATCATTAATATAAAAATATTCATTTGTCTCTACATCATTGTCCGGATTTCCATTGCAGAAACGGTCGGTGTAGATCTGGTACATCACGGCACCTTTTGCCCAGTCCGGCGTATGGAATCCCGGCACAATGGCAAACTGATACTGTTCTCTTGTATCCTGAAAAACACCACGGCGGTTATAGATCACCACCTGATCACCTTTTTGGATCTCAAAATAATAGCGGAGGGTTTCCTCTCCTGCTGTCAGTTCTGTTTTATAATAATCAAATACTTCCGTACTTGTCTCTTTTTCTAATAAAATCTTACGCTCCCTGCAAACAAGAACGACCTTTTCTACATCATCCTTTGCTGTACGGAATCTGATCGTTACAAGATCTCCCGTATCAGGTTCCAGCGGAGAATGAAAAAATTCCGTTTCGTCACTATGCAGTGCAAGCAAATTCATATCTGCCATAAACCAATTCACCTCGATTGTATCTTACACCAAAATGCTTGTTTTTTCCACAAAAAACTGCACTTTCTATGCAACGTTTGCTTTAATACCTGAATCATTCTTTTACGCAGCAGATCAGCAAGTGATTCGCTGCTGTCTGTACAGTAACCTTTAATATCTACGAAAAAAAAAGACAGCCGTCGATCTGCTGTCTTTTTTCGGAGAAGGTATTTCATTAAATAATTTTTTTTGGGGGGTATAGCAAAAACTATATAATGTATTGGGGGTTTTTACGATTTGTAGTATAGCAAACTTGTGCAAAAAAGTGTGCATAAATTTCGCAAAATTTGCATAAACTTTTTTGTAACGTTTGCACAACTATTTAAATAACGCCTCAAATTCCTCTCTGGAAATCTTTTCTTTTTCTAACAGAAGCTGTGCACAGCCATCTAAAACACTTCGGTTTTCCAGAATGATCTGTTTTGCTTTTCCATAACATTCATCGACAATACGCTTGATCTCTGCATCAATGGCACCGGCAACCTGTTCACTGTGTCCTTTGGTATGTGCCAGATCTCTTCCGATAAATACTTCATCCTGATCGCTGTCATAATTCACAAGACCCAGTGTATCGGACATTCCGTATTTCGTTACCATATTTCTTGCAACCGCAGTTGCCTGACGGATATCCTGTGAAGCTCCGGTCGTAATATCATCAAATACCAGTTCTTCTGCAATACGGCCTCCCAGATCTACCATGATCTCCTGAAGCATCTTGCCTTTTGTCAGGAACATTTCGTCTTTTTCCGGCAGCGGCATCGTATATCCCGCAGCACCTGCACCGGTCGGTATGATCGAAACACTGTATACCGGTCCCACATCAGGCAGTACATGGAAAAGGATCGCATGACCTGCTTCATGATATGCCGTGATCTTCTTTTCTTTTTCAGAGATCATACGGCTCTTTTTCTCTGCACCGATACCAACTTTTACAAACGCTTTTTTGATGTCTCTCTGCATCAGATAAGCTCTGGATTCTTTGGCAGCAAAAATAGCTGCTTCATTTAACAGATTTTCCAGATCCGCTCCGGTAAATCCTGCGGTCGTCTGAGCGATCTGTACCAGATCTACATCATCACCCAGCGGCTTATTTTTTGCATGGACTTTTAAGATCTCTTCACGTCCTCTGACATCCGGACGGCCGACTGCAATCTTACGGTCAAAACGTCCCGGTCTTAAGATTGCCGGATCCAGAATATCTACACGGTTCGTTGCTGCCAGAACGATGATGCCGGAGTTGACTCCGAAACCGTCCATCTCAACCAGCAGCTGGTTTAACGTCTGTTCTCTTTCGTCATGTCCGCCGCCCATACCGGTTCCACGGCGTCTTGCAACTGCATCGATCTCATCAATAAATACGATACAAGGTGCATTTTTCTTTGCATCTGCAAAAAGATCACGGACACGGGAAGCACCGACACCGACAAACATTTCCACAAAATCAGATCCGGAAATGCTGAAAAACGGAACGCCCGCTTCTCCCGCAATGGCTTTTGCCATTAACGTTTTACCTGTTCCCGGCGGTCCTTCTAAAAGAACGCCTTTTGGGATCCTTGCACCTACTTTTCTATATTTTGACGGTTCTTTCAGAAAATCTACGATTTCCTGTAAGTCTTCTTTTTCTTCCTGAAGTCCAGCTACGCTTTCAAAGGTCGTATCTACCTGACCGTTTATGAGCATTTTTGCTTTGCTCCTGCCGAAATCAGACATTTTCCCACCGCCGCCTCCGGCAGCCTGACGGTTCATCAGCATAAAAAGAACGACCACTGCTGCTACGGAGATCAGACTTGGCAAAGCTACGGTAATGAGCAGGTTTTCTTCTTCCACATCTTCATAAGCAAACTCTACCTGATGACTGCTCAAAATTTCCTCTGCTTTATTCACATCGGAAAGAACCGTTGTTTTCTGTTCCCCATTCTCCAGTGTAAAAACGACATTTCCGGTAGGCACTTCTTTGTTCTGAGAGATCTTAGCACTCTGAACTTCTCCTGCCTCTACCGACTCTACAAATTTACTATAGGAATACGCACTGTCTGCCTTCTGGCTGTCTGCAAACTGATAAAACAGCCACATAAAGCCCAGCATCAGTGCTACATACACTAATATTCCCCGAAACTGCTTTTTCAAAAAAATATTCCTCCTACTGTTCAAACTCCACAACACCGATATATGGAAGATTTCGCAGCTCCTGATCATAATCCAGACCATAACCTACGACAAATTCATCCGGAATCTCAAATCCTGTGTATTTTACCGGAACGTCTACCACACGTCTTTCCGGTTTATCCAGAAGTGTACAAAGTTCCATGCTTGCCGGCTGTCTCTGTCCGAGAAGTTTTACAAGATGGCTTAAAGTTCTTCCTGAATCAATGATATCTTCGATAATGATCACATTTTTTCCTGTGATCGGTTCATCAAGATCCTTTGCAAGTTTTACGATCCCGCTGGACTTTGTATCACTGCCATAGCTGGAACACTGCATAAAATCAATGATCACCGGTACGGTAATATATTTTGCCAGTTCACATGTAAAAAAGATGCTTCCTTTCAGGATGCAGATCAGCTGTACTTCTTTTCCTGCGTAATCTTTACTGATCTGTGCTGCCATCTCTTTGATTCTTGCTTCAACTTTTTCCTGTGGGATCAATTCTCTAACTTTAAAATTCTTCATGTACGTTTCCTCCATTTACCTGTACTTTCAAAACTTTTTTCGTTTTCTCTGTTACTTTATAGTATTCACTGATCCGTTTTCCTACCACCCATAAAACATGACTTCCATCTGCCAGAAGAACCACCTGATCCCGTTCCTCTTTCGGCACTTTTTCATTGACCAGATAATCCTGTATGGATTTCTTTCCATGTTCTTTGTTGATCTCCAGAAAGTCCCCGGATCTTCTGGTTCGCAGGAAAACATTCTCTGTTATTTTATCATAATCAAAACATTTCGTATAGGTTTTTATGGGAATGTTTTTTTTCTCATCCCATTCTTCAAGTGTAATCTGCACTTTCAGATCTCCAAACTCATAGGTTCCTTCCTGATCGACCGCCACCGGTTCCGGTGCGGCCGTTTCTGATCTGAAGAACAAACGGATCCCTCCGTAAGTGCGGACAGCCGTAAGATGCTTTGGCAGATGTACTTCCTTCCCCGTCTGCTGTTCAAACAAACCGGAAAGTTTCTGCAGATGATCTTCTGTCAGATCTGTCAGGGAACCGGTTAAACTTTCCACACATTTTTGAAGCACCGGAATCTGCAGCACAGGATCTGCTTCCAAAAACGGCTGTTCCGGTAAAAAAAGCGTTGTTTTTTCTTTCCGGACAGCATTTCGAAACAATGCTTCTGCCTGTCTGTCTATATATTCTGATGCCGCACGCAGTTTTTCTGATGCTCCCAAAATATGGGAAATACTTTTGGGATTGATCTCTTCTAAAACCGGAATGATCTGATGACGGATCTTATTTCTCGTATAATCATCTGATGCATTGGTTCCGTCTTCTACAAACGCATAGCCTTTGTTTTTGACGTAGGATGCGATCTCTGTCCGTTCTGCCCACAGCAGCGGACGGATATAAACACCTTCTGCAGGTTTCATTGCCGAAAGTCCTTTTAATCCCGTACCACGGCTTAGATGAAACAAAAAAGTTTCTGCCTGATCATTTCCATGATGTGCCAGTGCGATCTTTTTTGCTCCGGTCTTTTCCAGCACTTCTAAAAAAGCCTCTCTTCGTAAGATCCTTCCTGCTTCCTCCACCGACAGATGCCGTTCCCGGCTGATCTTCGGCACGTCAAAACGAAATCCATGAAACGGAATCTGAAACTTTTCACAAAGCGTTTTTACAAACTGTTCATCCCGGTCTGCTTCTGCACCCCTGATCCCGTGATGCACATGAACCGCTTCCAGAGGATAGCCCAGCTCCCGCAGGATATGAAACAAACAGACGGAATCCATTCCCCCGGACAGGCCAAGAACGATCTTTTCTCCCTCCGGAACCATATTTTGTTTTTTCATATAATCTGACGTTTTCTGAAGCATCTTTTGTAATCCCTCTTCCCTTTTTACATTTTACTGCTGCTTTTACTATAAAGAATGCAATCAAAAAATGCAATCGTTACCGTTTCCAGATTCCCATAACGAGGATCGTCATGTCATCACAGAACCGCCCGTCTTTATACTGACGGACTCTGTTTAATATATAATCTGCCAATTCTTTCGGATTATTCGTCTGATGCTCCAAAATAATATCTTTCATCAGATCTTCCTGATGTTCTGAGGGCAAAACGTCAAGTACTCCGTCTGTTACCATAATGACCATATCCCCGTCATACAGTTTCCTGCAGCTCTTTTCCAGATCCGTCTGATGAAAGATCCCGGCCGGAAGACTGGTCGAAGTAATGGTCTCTACCCAGTTCCCCCTTCGGATAAAAGAAGTTGCCGCACCGCTTTTTAAAAATTCACAGACACCGCTGTACAGATCGATCGAACTGATATCAATGGTGGAAAAACTCTTTCCCTGATTGCGGAACACCAGTGCCGAATTGATCATCTTCACTGCCGTTTCTTTGGAAAATCCGGCTTCCAGAAACTGTTCCAGAAGATCTACCACTTTTTCACTTTCCTGATAAGCATTCAGTCCGGTACCCATTCCATCTGACAGGCTTGCCAGAAACTGACCTTCTTCCTTCTGCAGAAAAGAAAAACTGTCTCCGGAAATCTGCTGATAATCTCCGACACACCGTTCCACACCATAAACCACTTCAAAATTTGTCCGTTCCACAAAACAGGTATTGGTATACTCATTTCTTACAAATGCTCTTGCATCATGAGACGGCATCATCGGAAGCTCCAGTACCTCCGACAGTACTTCCGCTGCATCTTTGTTGGAAATACTCCGTTTTTTTCTGGTACAGATGGTAAGGTAAACTTCTTTTCTTTCATTTTCATTATCATAGACATAGGCATGTTTTAACAGGATCCCCTTTTTTCGAAGCTGGGTTCTTAACTTCCTCTCCAGAGTAAGATTTTCTTTTGTGTCGTATGCCCTGCGCATGGCTCCTTCCATGATCCCTGAAATTTCCGTAAGCTGCGTTGCCACAGCCACTCTCTGTTCATCCATACGGGCACTCCATGCCGCATGAACTTTTCCATAATCATCCATTCCTGCCACTGCCAGTACATTTTTTGAGGGCACACTGAGAAATGCTCTGGAAAGATCCGTAAATGCTTTCGTATATCTTGAAATCTGTTCTTCTCCCGGATGAAATCTGCTTTCTATTCCGCTTTTTTGCACTATTTTTTTACGCATCTCATTTAATTTTTCCACACTCATCCAGCACAAAAGAAGCATACTGCCGACAAAGACGCCTTCTGCCACACCAAACAGATACCGTTCTTTCGGGTACGGATACAAAAGCCCTGCTCCCAGATTCATGGAGATCAGTGCAGTCATCGCAGTCGCCGATGTCAGCCATTTATCTTTTCTGCCTCTGTAATGAAAAAGCTTTCGTACAACCAGTGTCAATCCGGTTACCATGGCATATTTTTCTGCCCAAAACATTCCGATCATAAAAATGTCCCTCCTTTTTCTTTCGGTAGGCATAATCATATCCATGGTATTTTGATTATTTTGTCAAATACTCACCTCAGTACCCCTATACTTTTAGACAAAAAAAGACTGTCACCTTCGTGACAGCCTTCGGCTTTTTCTCATCAAAAGATTTCTTAATCCTCTGCTTTGAAGATGATCTCATCTTCATACACAAGCCCCAGTCTTTCTTTTGCAACTTCTTCTATAAACTTTTTGGTCTGAACGTATTTCGCATACTCTTCAATCTCTTCTGCACGTTCTTGTTCTTCTTCAAGAGCCGCTTCAAGTTCTTTGATCCTTCTTTGTTTGTCCGCATTTTGTGCACGAAGATTCAATGATGCTATCGATACAAAGACCATCAGCAAAACCAGCACTCCCAAAATCGTGATAGAACCTAAATGTTTTCTAAAGTTTTTTCTCCGTCTCATCTTTGTCATAACCCATTCCCCCCAAGGCATTTTCATTGACTTTCCGATTCTGTTTTTTCATTATAATCCTTTGAATCTGGTTTTTCAATTTTTTTCCAACAAAATTTATGGGAATTTTTACCATGCTGATCGGATAAAGGATCCCTTCCACTGCTTTTTTGAAAATATTTCCCATGATCTTCACAAACGGTTCACTGACCGTTCTATGATAAACGATCATACCGAGTACCATTGCAAAAATCGTATAAAGACGGAACGCACCATCATTTTCCCTGTACAGTACAGAAAAGATCCAAAAAGATGTCCCGATCCAGAAAAAAAAATCTTCTGCCCCGATCCAGAAATTCCCATGAGAAAAAACTCTGCGAAAGATCCTGAGCACATCATAAACGAACGTAATGACTGCCCCGCAAACAAAGGCTGTCCCAACAACCTGCAGCTCCTGTAAGATCCCGCCGCTCATCATTTAAACAATCTTCCGATCAGAGACTCTCCCTGCTTCTGGTAAGAAGATACTTCCGAATATGCCAGTGAATCGATCCTGCCTTCGATATCAATCTCACCTTTTTCTAAAGTCAGACGATTTACATGAAGGTCTGCTCCTTTGATCATCAGCATTCCCTGTTCTGTCTCTAAAAGAACTTCCGATATATCAAACGAGATCACATCAGATACTCCCGTCACAGTACCTGTCCTGCGATTGGACAGGATCAGTTTATGAGCTTTCGAATATTGCTTTTCTTCCATAAAAAAACCTCCTGATATACTTTCTAAAAAAGTATATTAGAAGGTTTTGTATTTTAGACTTCTTACAAGTATTTAAACAGCTCTTTGGCTTCGTTTTTTTTGGTCGTGTCCTGAACATCCAGAACTTCAACCTGAACACTTTTGGTTCCGAAACCGATCTCGATCACATCTCCCACTGCTACATTGGCAGATGCTTTCGCCACTTTCCCATTGATGAGAACTCTTCCTGCATCACAGGCTTCATTGGCGATCGTACGTCTTTTGATCAGTCTGGAAACTTTCAGATATTTATCTAAGCGCATGATAATTATTCGTTGATAGCATCTTTTAAAGCTTTTCCGGCTTTGAATTTCGGAGCTTTGCAAGCTGCGATCTTCATTGTTTCGCCAGTCTGTGGATTTCTTCCTTCTCTTTCAGCTCTTTCAGAAACTTCGAAAGTACCAAAACCTACTAACTGAACTTTTTCACCTTTTTTTAATTCTTCTGCTACTACATCAGAAAATGCTTTTAAAGCTTTTTCTGCATCTTTTTTGGATAATTCTGCTTTTTCAGCCATAGCTGCGATTAATTCTGTCTTATTCATGGATAAGTCCTCCTATCAATGTCTACTGTCATATGCATTTTACATGCCGACTACTGTTATAGCGTTTTTCCCCCTGTTTGTCAAGGAATTTGGTAAAATCTGCTGTATAAACCGTTCCCGTTCTTTCTGCTGAGATGCAAACAATTTCAGTTTTTCCAGATTTTTTGCCGGAATCCATGCTTTGTTCGTATGATAATAATGATTTGCCAGTTTCCAGAGCTTTTCCGGATATGCCATGCGAAGAGCAAGGATCTGCCGTTCCAGATCACTCATCGGCCGGACGATCTCATAAGAACGCAGGAATTTTTCTCCCTGTGCCGCTTTCCAACCCTGTTTTTCCATCACTTTTCGAAGAAACAATGCCACATCCACACACGGAAGATCCAGATGTGCATGTTCAAAATTGGTCAGGATCAGTTTCGACCTGTCAAACAATACATTATGCTGCATATATTCTCCATGGCAGATCTTTCCGGTATCAAAGGCTTCCTGACGAAGCAGCTCATAATCACTCTCCTGCATTTTCTGTGTGATCTCCAAAGCCTCTTTTAAAAATTCCGGAATGATCTCCAGATAACAGGATTCAAAGGCACTTTTTTTCTGTTTTTTCCGGATAAATGTCTGCACCTTTTTCAATTCTTTTGTATGCTTCTCCATCTCTTCTGCCAGACTGCTCCCTTCATACTTTGTCCGTTCTTCCGGCGAAGTAAACTTCCAGATTCCGGAAGCCGCTGTATGAAAGATCGCAAGCCCTTCCATGGCACGACAGATATCCAGTTCATTTCTCGGATCACACTCTCTTCCTTCTTTCCATTTTTTCAGAAGATAGGTCGTATCCTCACTGTCTTTCGATAAAAAAGTACCTTCCTTTGTCCGAACCGGAAGATCCGTTTTAAAAAACTGGACAGGTTCCATGGCATCCAGCAGACTCCGCAGCCGTTCCAGCTTTTCTTCTGATCCCCTGTGTTCTTTTAACATATGTAAACCTGCAGAAGTTTCTGCAAAATAAACGCCTCTGCCCTTCCATGTACGCGTAACTTCCAGATCGTACTGTTCTAAAACTTCTAATGCTTTTTCGTCCAAAAAAATCCCCCATTCCTCTTACTTCCATACTCTTTTCATCATATGAAAACGAGCATGAAAATATGTGGCATGGGAGATTTCCTACATAATTTCCATAAAATGTTGTTAAAACGTTTCAGATTCTATTTTTTCCTGTACATAAGAAAGAAGGATTTCTTTCTCATTCTTCTCCGGATCTTCTAAAACGATCTGTAAAAGCTCATTTAAGATCCCGCCAATCTGTTTTCCCTGTTTCACTCCTGCTGCCAGCAGATCTTTTCCATCAACAGCGAGTTCTTTCATACAGACCGGTTCTCCTTTTCGCAGGATTTCTTCATAGATCTGTTCCAAACAATGAAGTTCCTTTAAAAAAACTTCCTTCTTTTCCGGATCCTTTGACATAATATCCGCTCTGCGGATCTTTAAAAAATACGGAAAAAGCTCTTTCCCGATCTTAGAAACTGCAGATCGTACCTTCGCAGGTTCACATTGGATCTCCAAAGCATGTTCCGCCGTTAGTTTTTTTACTTTGTCTGTCGTATCATTGTCAAATTTCAGCCTTCGCAGAATGCTTCTTGCCATTTCTGCCCCTGCTGCAGAATGATCACTGTTTTCCGAAGTATGTTCTTCCACAGGTTTCGCAAGATCATGAAGCAGCATCGTCAGACGGAGTACTTTCTCATTCTCTACGTATAAAAGCCCTCTTAACGTCTGTTCTCCGACCGGTTCTTCCTGATCCATGCTTTGCATGCAGGCATCAAATTCCGGCAGTACCACTGCCGTGATCCCTGTTTCGTATGCAACACGTAAGTAATCCGGATGGTCGGAAACCAGAAGTTTGACAAGCTCTGTCTGGATCCTTTCTGCACTGATCTTTTCAAGATTTTCTGCCAGTTCACAGATTGCTTCCTTTGTCTGAGGATCGATCTGAAATCCAAGCTGAGCCGAAAAACGGACAGCACGAAGCATCCGAAGTGCATCTTCCCCAAAACGGTCTTTTGGATTTCCCACACATCGGATCACTCCTTTTTCCAGATCACCGATCCCGTCAAATTCGTCTACAATACCTGCCCGGTCGTTATACGCCATGGCATTAATGGTAAAATCCCGTCGCTTCAGATCCTCTACCAGATTAGAGGTAAAAGAAACTTCCTTCGGATGTCTGGCATCTTCATATTCACCATCAATCCGATAAGTCGTTACTTCATAGCCGATATGATCTTTCATGACCGTTACCGTACCATGCTGGATCCCGGTATCAATGGTTCTTGTAAACAATGCTTTCACTTCTTCCGGCATGGCACTGGTCGTAATGTCCCAGTCTGCCGGAATCCTTCCAAGGATTGCATCACGGACACAGCCGCCTACGGCAAATGCCTCAAATCCTGCCTGTTCTAACGTGGCAATGATCTCTTTTACCGCCTGCGGCATATTGATCTTTATATCTTTCATGTTTCTTAGTACGCTTTGCCCCAGTAAACCATTTTTTTCGCCGGTCTTCCGCAGCAGATACATTTGTCAGAAAGTGTTTTCTGTTCAAATGGCATACAACGGCTGGTACA
>CAZWLV010000033.1:0-6942 GCA_964634715.1 uncultured Lachnoclostridium sp.
TTAATTGATCCATTTTTTGCGGAAATCAGAAGCAGAGATGCCTTCTGATTTTTTAAATTGTTTATTCATATAACTGGTATCGTAAAAACCGCATTTCATGGCGATTTCTTCTAAAGAAAAGTCGGAAAAGCGCAGCAGTTTTTTGACCATGGTGATCCGTTTGGAGATCACATACAGGTTGGGGGTGATCCCGAATTGCTGTTTGAATTCTCTGGAAAGATGATATTTGCTGATATAAAAATGTTCAGATAATTCGTCTAAAGAGAATTTTTCAGTGGCATGTTCGTCGAGATACTGGCGGATATCCAGCATTTTCTGATGGCGGCTTCCCTGTTCTTCTTTGGCGTTGGTCACTTCCTGCAGGAGAATGGACAAAACATCGACGATCAGACGGGAAGAAGTGATCTCTGCCGTCAGATCGGAATGTGTATTGACATCCAGCAGGCTTTCCAGTTTTTCTTTAAGTTCCTGAAAGGAGTGCGGTGAGCATACCGGTTCTGACAGACTGGAATAAAAACGATAATATTCTTTTGAAGTCGCACCATTAAAATGGATCCACATCAGTTCCCATGGATCAGAAAGACTGCTCTGATGATAATAAGGAACCATGCAGTCGATGAAAAAACAGGATCCTGCTTTTAAGTCATAGTATTTTTCGTTATACATCAAAGTGCCGCTTCCGGATAAAACTAAGACTATCAGATAAGACTCCAGATTTTTTCGAAATGCACGATGGCTTTCTTTTAATTTAAAATATCCGGTTTCCTGAAGATAGAAAAAAGTACTGCGTGCCAGATTGCTGGGAGTCTGGATGATACGTCTGGAATTTTCGCTGTAGGAATCAGGAAACTGATCAAAAAAATGATCCATAAGGTTCTCCTTTTTATCGTTTTAAAGTTTCTTTTTTATGCGAGCAGCGGAAGAAAATGTTTACTTGCATGTAGATTTGTCGGGTACTACGATAACTTGAAAAATTCAGGAAATGTGCTTCTCATAGTTGTGATCAAAATATTATTATGCAGACTTTCATTTAAAATAAAAAGCAATATAATACTGATTGACAGCAAGAAACTAACTTGTTACTAACAATATATACGAATATAATTAAAAAATCAATGAAAAAACGAATGCAATAAAATACTGAATATAAGGAGATTTTGAATGTATTACGTGCTTTTATCCGGAGGAAGCGGAAAACGCTTATGGCCGCTGTCCAATGATGCAAGACCGAAACAATATGTAAAACTTGTAAACAGGGAAGTAAATTCCATGGAACACTGTTCGATGCTCCAGCGTGTCTGGGAACAGTTAGAAACGGCGGGAATGGAAAAACATACCGTCATTACTGCGGGAGCAGAACAGACGGAACTGATCAAAAGTCAGGTAAAAGAGGCAAGGATCGCAGTGGAACCGATGCGAAGAGATACGTTTGGTGCAGTGTTGTTATCCTGTGCATATCTGCATAGCCATGGCGGTGCATCTGCTGACGATTATGTGACGATCATGCCGGTGGATCCTTATACGGAAGCGGGTTATTTTGAGACGGTAAAGCAGTTAGAAGAGATGATGAAGGTTTCCAATGCAGAAGTTGGTCTTATGGGAGCAGTTCCGTCTTATCCGTCTACAAAATATGGCTATATTTTACCGGGAGAAGAAAAAGAAGGCTACTTTGAAGTACGTGGTTTTGCTGAAAAACCGGAGGCAGAAAAAGCAGAGAAACTGTTTGAAGAAGGCGCTTTGTGGAACTGCGGAGTTTTTTGTGTAAAGATCGGGGAGATGTTAAAAAGGGCAGAATCTTATGGAGTGCCTGCTGATTATGAAGGAATGTGCAAGTCCTATGAACTGCTTCCAAAGATCAGTTTTGATTATGAAGTTCTGGAAAAAGCAAAAAAACTTTCCATGATCAAATTTCATGGATTTTGGAAAGATCTCGGCACATGGGATGCACTGGCAGACCAGATGAGTACTGACAGTGTGGGAAATTCTGTCATTATGGAAGACTGCGAAAATACACAGGTGGTCAATGAGCTGAGTATGCCGGTAGTCGTGATGGGGACAAAAGAACTGGTCGTTGTGGCAGCACAGGACGGAATTTTGGTCACGGATAAAGGACATGCGGCAAAGGTAAAAGATGTAACGAAAGAACTGGTTTCCAGACCGATGTTTGAAGAAAGACGATGGGGAACGCTGGAAACTTTAGATGATACAGAGACAGCAGGGATCTCGACACTGACCAGAAAGATCAAAATACATGACGGTATGACTTCCAGTTATCATTATCATGAAAAAAGAGATGAGATCTGGACGGTATTAAATGGAACCGGAGAACTGATCTTGGAAGGAAATAAGATTCCTTTGTCCGCAGGAAAAGCAGTCTGTATCAGAAAAAATCAGAGACATGCAGTAAAAGCATTTCATGATTTTGAATACATTGAAATCCATGTAGGAACAGCGGTAGGCAATGAAGATATCAACAGGATCACGTTTGACTGGGATTCGATCGAACTGAGTCATATTTTGTGATCCGCTGGGCAAACGAACCAAAATCGATAGAAAATAGAATGATTTATAGAAGAAAAGGGAGATAACTATGAAAAAAACAGCACTGATCACAGGGATTACAGGACAGGATGGTTCTTATCTTGCAGAGTTTCTGTTAGAAAAAGGATACGAAGTTTACGGGCTTTTCAGAAGAGGTTCGACCAATACGACTGAAAGGATCGAACATCTTTTAGAAGAACGGGCAGAAAAAGATAAAAAACTTCATCTGGTGTATGGGGATATGACAGATTCCATGAATCTGGTTCGTCTGATGCTGGAGATCAAACCGGATGAAATCTATAATCTGGCAGCACAGTCTCATGTGGCAGTTTCTTTTGAAGAACCGGAATATACGGCAAATGCAGACGGGATCGGAGTTCTCCGTATCTTGGAAGCAGTGCGTATTGCAGGACTTGCGGAGAAAACAAGGATTTATCAGGCATCTACGTCAGAACTTTTTGGAAAAGTGGCAGAGATTCCTCAGAAAGAAACAACACCATTTCATCCAAGATCTCCTTATGGAGTTGCAAAACTGTATGGATACTGGATCACAAAGCATTACAGAGAAGCTTACGGCATGTATGCAGTGAACGGAATTTTGTTTAATCATGAATCCGAACGCCGCGGAGAAAATTTTGTAACAAGAAAGATCACATTGGCGGTTGCAAATATCATTAAAGGAAAACAGGAAAAACTGTATCTTGGCAATCTGAATGCCAAACGTGACTGGGGCTATGCAAAAGATTATGTAGAATGTATGTGGCTGATGTTACAGCAGGAACAGCCGGAAGATTTTGTGATCGCAACCGGAGAAACAAGAACCGTTCGAGAATTCGTAGAAGCCGCTTTTGCCTGTGCAGAGATCAAGATCCGATGGGAAGGCGAAGGCGTAAATGAAAGAGGCATTGATGCGATCACGGGAAGAGTGCTTGTGGAAGTCTCACCGGAATTTTTCAGACCGGCAGAAGTCGATCTTTTGTTAGGGGATCCTACAAAAGCCAAAACAGTATTAGGCTGGGATCCACGGAAAACTTCATTTGAAGAATTGGTAAGGAGGATGGTAAAACATGATCTTGGACAGAACTAAAAAAATATATGTAGCAGGTCACCGTGGTCTGGTAGGTTCCGCCATTGTGCGAAGACTGGAAAAAGAAGGATTTACGAATCTTGTGACAAGAACCCATCAGGAACTGGATCTGACCAGACAGTCAGAGGTGGAAGCATTTTTTGAAAAAGAAAAACCGGCATATGTGATCTTAGCGGCTGCGAAAGTAGGCGGTATTTATGCCAATGATACGTATCCGGCAGATTTTATCATGAAAAATCTTCAGATCGAATGTAATGTGATCGATGCGGCGTATAAAAATCATGTGGAAAAATTATTATTCCTTGGAAGCTCCTGTATCTATCCAAGAGAGTGTCCGCAGCCGATCAAAGAAGAATATCTGCTCAGCGGATATCTGGAAAAGACGAATGAAGCCTATGCACTGGCAAAGATTGCCGGATTAAAAATGTGTGCATTTTATAACCAGCAGTATGGTACAGATTATATTAGTGTCATGCCATGTAATCTTTATGGGATCAATGACAATTTCGCATTGGAAAATTCCCATGTGTTACCGGCACTGATGCGAAAATTCCATGAAGCGAAAGTGAAAAATGAGCCGACCGTGACCGTCTGGGGAAGCGGAAAGCCGTTAAGAGAATTTTTAAATGTAGATGATCTGGCAGATGCCTGTCTGTATCTGATGGATCATTACAAAGGAAATGAATTTTTTAATGTCGGTTATGGAAAAGAAGTGACGATCATGGAGCTGGCACAGATGATGAAAAAAGTGACAGGATTTCAGGGAGAGATCGTTATGGACAGTTCCAAACCTGACGGTACACCGCGAAAACTGACAGATATCAGCAGATTAACGGCTCTTGGATGGCAGCCGAAGATCGATCTGGAAGAAGGACTGAAACAGACGTATGAATGGTATAAAGCCAATAAAGCTGAGATCAATTAAAAAAGAGTATCTCTGGGGAACGGAAGAATGGATGCTTTCGTATCTTCATCAAGGATTTGAACAGGTTCCGCTTTTGATCAAAAAGATCACTGCCGATCAGGCTCTTTCCGTGCAGGTACATCCGGATGATGCTTATGCGGAGGAAAAGGAAGGAAGCAAAGGCAAAACAGAAATGTGGTATGTGCTGGACTGTAAACCGGGGGCGTTTTTATATTATGGCTTGAAACACCGGATTTCGCCGAATGAGTTTTTAAAACGGATCCAGAACGGTACGATTACGGAAGTCTGCCAAAAAGTTTCCGTCAAAAAAGGAGATGTCTTTTATATTCCGGCAGGTCTGGTACATGCGATCGGTGCCGGGATCACGGTGGCGGAGATCCAGCAAAGTTCGAATATTACGTACCGGGTTTATGATTACCAGAGAAAAGATGCACAAAATCAGCCAAGAGAACTGCATATCGAACAAGCGGCAGAAGTTGCAGGTTTTTTGCCGCCATTACAGGGACACCGACCGATGGGGCTTCCCATAAAAAAAGAAGGATATACGAAAACACTTCTGGTTCAGTGCAGTCATTTTGCGGTCTGGCGTTATGAGATCAGCGGAAAATTTTATGGAAAAGTTTCAGACAGGGCACAGGCTTTGTTTGTGACAGAAGGCAGCGGTGTTCTTCGGACAGAGCAGGAAGAACTGATGCTGGAAACAGAAGAATGCATTTATTTGCCTGCACAGATGGGAAATTATGAAATCACGGGTGCAGTACAGTTATTAGTGAGTGAGGCATTGGAATGAATTTAAAATTTGGAACAGGCGGTCTTCGGGCGACTATGGCACCGGGACCGGATCATTTAAATATAGACACGATCAGAGAGGCGACGTTAGGTGTGGCTGCTTATGCGAAAAAACTGCGGACAGAACCGACGATCGCAATTTCCTATGACAGCCGGAAAAATTCAAAAGAGTTTGCAAAAGAAACGGCAAGGGTGCTGGCAGCAGCCGGGTGCCGTGCGTATCTTTATGACAGGCTGATGCCGACACCGGCACTTTCGTTTGCTGTCAGGCAGTTATGCTGTGATCTTGGCATTGCGATCACCGCCAGTCATAATCCAAAAGAATATAACGGATATAAAGTGTATGGTTCTGATGGCTGTCAGATCACAAGTGATGCGGCGAAAAAGATCCAGAAGGAGATTGAAAAAGCAGATCTTCAGGTGCTGGAAGGAACAGCCACATATGATCAGTTTTTGGAAGAAGGAAAGATTTCGCTGATCGGGGATGAGATCAAAAAAGAATTTTTAGATCAGATCGAAATGCTGCGTACCGGAAATCTGACGAATACAGATCTAAAAGTAGTCTATACGCCGTTAAACGGAGCAGGTGCAGAGTGTGTGACTGAAATATTAAAGCGGATCGGGATCCGTAATCTTTTTGTCGTAGAAGAACAAAAAGATCCTGACGGAGAATTTCCAACCTGTCCTTATCCGAATCCGGAGGAAGATGAGGCATTAACGCTTGGGCTGAAACTTTGCGTGGAAAAAGATGCAGATCTTTTGCTGGCAACGGATCCTGACAGTGACCGTGTAGGCGTGGCAGCTAAAAAAGGAGATCGTTATGTAAGATTTACCGGAAATCAGGTCGGTGTGCTGCTGACAGAGTATCTTTTGAAAAAACGGAAAAAAGAAGGAACGCTTCCGGAAGATCCGGTGATCTTAAAGACGATCGTTACCACTTCTATGATCGAAAAGATCGCAGCAGCGTATGGAGCAGAAGTGTATGATACATTGACCGGATTTAAATATATCGGAGAGCAGATCGGATTTTTGGAAAAAAAGGGAGAACTGGATCGGTTTGTTTTCGGATCAGAGGAGAGCTGCGGCTACCTGATCGGTTCCTATGTAAGAGATAAAGATGCGGTAGGTGCTGCCATGCTCATCTGTGAAATGGCAGAAGAATACCGGAGAGAGGGAAAGACGCTGTGGGATGTCATGGACGAACTTTACCGCATTTACGGGGAATATGAAACGGAGTTAATGACGTATCATTTTGAAGCTGAGGAAGCAAAGCAGTATATGGAACAGCTCCGAAAGGATATGAAAGAAGGATATGCACAGATTTCCGGATCAAAAATCGTAAAATATGAGGATTATCAGGAAGGGCTCCATGGGCTTCCGAAATCGAATGTTGTAAAATTGTGGATGGAAGACGGAACGCAGATCGTGGTACGTCCATCAGGTACAGAACCGAAGATCAAAATTTATAAAGAAATCAAAAAAAGATAACGTTTAAAAAACGAAAGGATTCCTTTAAGCAGAAAAGGTTAGTGATAATCTCTGTTTAAGGGAATTTTTTATTTCATAGGAAAGATTAATATGTAAAAGGAATAGTTTTTTC
>CAZWLV010000033.1:7042-9255 GCA_964634715.1 uncultured Lachnoclostridium sp.
TTTATTTTTAATGAAAAGAAGTGAGTCTTGCACATGGAAGAAATTTCATATAGAATAACTTCGTAATAAAAAAGGAAGAAGCAAAAGAAACATGAATTTTATAGAAAAATTAAAGAACGTCAAAAATGAAATGATCGAAGAAAAAAAGACGATCTGCAGAAGTCTGCTGTTTACTGCGGCAGTTTTAGGAATCGCATTTGCAGCCAGTCTTGCTGTTTCGAATGCGTTTGACGTATTGACTGCAATACCGGCAGTTTTTATACTGGCAGTGTTTTTGATCTCCAGATATACGGAAAGTTACTGGTATGGAGTAGGTGCATCTATGATCAGTATGCTGATGGTGAATTTTGCCTTTACCTTTCCGTTTTTTGAATTTAATTTTGTGATCATAGAAAATCTGGTTTCTGCCATCGTTATGCTGAGTATTTCCATTATGACAGGCATTATGACGACAGAACTGAAACGGCAGGAAAAAATGCGTGCAGAAACAGAAAAAGAAAAAATGCGTGCCAACCTTCTTCGTGCCATTTCTCATGACCTTCGGACACCGCTGACGACGATCTATGGTGCCAGTTCGGCGATCATGGAAAATTCGGAAAGTTTGTCAAAAGAACAGATGGCGGAGCTTGCAGACGGAATCAGAGAAGATGCACAGTGGCTGATCGGTATGGTGGAAAACCTGCTGTCTGTTACGAAGATTGACAGCGGAGATATGAAATTGATCAAAACACCGGTCGTTTTAGAAGAACTGGTCGATTCTGTACTTGTGCGGTTTGCAAAACGTTATCCAAAACAGCCGGTTCAGACAGAAATTCCGGAAGAATTTATCAGTATCCCGATGGATGCAGTTTTGATCACACAGGTTTTGGTCAATCTTTTGGAAAATGCAGTCCAGCATGCACAAGGGATGAAAACACTGATCTTAAGAGTAGAAACCCGTGGTGAAAAAGCAGTTTTTGAAGTTTTAGATGACGGCTGTGGGATCCCAAAAGAAAAACTACAGAAGATTTTCAGTACCAACTTTGAAACGGGAAATCTTCCGGCAGACAATCAAAAACGCAATATGGGAATCGGTCTGTCTGTATGTGCATCGATCATTAAAGCACACGAGGGTACGATTACAGTAGAAAACCGCAAAGAAGGCGGAAGCTGTTTTCGTTTTACGTTAAATATGGAGGAAGAGGAAAATGAACGGTAATAATCGATATAAAGTTTTGATCATTGAAGATGAAAGAAATATCAGACATTTTGTAAAAACCATTCTCACTGCAAATGATTATCAGGTTTTGGAAGCAAAAACAGCAGCAGAAGGAAAAATGGCATTTATGGTAAATTCACCGGATATCGTCATTCTGGATCTGGGACTGCCGGATGGAGATGGGAAAGAAATCTTAAAATTTATCCGTCAGGAATTTTCGACACCGATCATTGTCCTGTCAGCCAGAAGTGATGAGCAGGATAAGGTAGAAGCATTAGATGCCGGAGCCAATGATTATATTACGAAGCCTTTTGGAACAGCAGAACTTCAGGCAAGGATCCGTTCCTGTCTTAGGGTTCATCAGCAGAATATGAACCGAAGTCTTGGGGGAGAAAAGAATTTCCAGCTGGGAGATATGGTCATTGATTATGATACCAGACATGTACTGATCAAGGGAGAAGATATCAAACTTACCCAGACAGAATACAATATCGTGGCACTTTTGGCAGCACATGCCGGAAAAGTAATGACTTATGCGGAAATCGTAAAAGAAATATGGAAATGGATGGATTCCGGAAGTGTAAAGAAATTACAGGTCAATATGGCGAATATCCGAAAAAAGATGGGGATTAAGCCGGGAGATACCCAGTATATCGTTAATGAACTGGGTGTTGGTTATCGGATGAATGCAGAATATAGAGCAGAAATTTAAAATAAAAAATGCAGAGATCAGCTGTTTTGGATTTCTGCATTTTTTATTTATGCGGGCAGCGGGTAAAATACAGTATCATTTGACTGTATTTCCCGCAGGCTCAAAGGAACGATGGCCTAATCGTAAAGTGAAGCACCGTGTAAGATCTTATTTTTGATCTTTTGTCCAAGGACAAGAAAAAGATAAGCAACGATCACGACGGAAGAGCCGCCGCCTAACAGTGCGAAAAGTGCAACAACAGGATACATTAAAAATTCCATTCTGGTTTTCCCCCTAAATCTACGAAATAAGTATGTCATGAGA
>CAZWLV010000033.1:9355-13612 GCA_964634715.1 uncultured Lachnoclostridium sp.
CCGCTCACGCAAATTAAGTGCATCTTAGCAAAAGTAAAAGAAGGATTCAATAAGGGGAAAAGCGTTTTAACCGTGTCTTAACTGAAAAGGAAGATTCTTTGCCGGTTCTTAGGTTTACGGGGAGATATTTACTGATTCATGGGCAAAATATAAAAAATTATCCCCTAGGGAGGCTTGTGGGCGATGAAAAAGGGTGTTAATGTGTAGACATCAAATAATTTCACTTTAAAAATGTAGTTAATCTAAATTTTACCAACAAAGAAGCTATGTGACCGCACACGTAGCTTTTTTTGTGCGAGCAGTGCGAAAAATCGCATTCTCATATGTAGATTTGGTAAACAGTGTGATAACTTGAGAAGTGTGTTTTTCATAGTTCGTTAAGGGTAACAAGAAAAATATACCATTTTGTATGACTGTATTTGGTAGAATCTACGAGATTATTTGAAATGAACTCCTGAGAGACCGTTATCAAATATTAAAAAAATATAAATTTAGCACTCGATGTTGACGAGTGCTAACAAAAGTGTTATGTTAACGGTGTGCAGAAGAAATGATGCATATTGTTGAATGATTATGAAAAAACTGAAATGACAGGAGGGCAAGTTTATGAACATCAGCAAATTTACGCAGAAATCCATACAGGCGATCAACAGTCTGGAAAAAACAGCGTATGAGTTTGGTAATCAGGAAATCGAGCAGGAACATCTGCTCTATGGTTTGTTACATCAGGAAGACAGCCTGATCTTAAAGCTGGTCGAAAAGATGGAGATAAACAAAGAGCACTTCCTGAACAGGTTAGATGATTATATTGGAAAACGTACCAAAGTATCCGGAGGACAGCCGTATGTAGGTCAGTATCTGAACAAAGCACTGATCAATGCAGAAGATGAGGCAAAGGCGATGGGAGACGAATACGTTTCGGTAGAACATCTCTTTTTGAGTCTGTTAAAACATGAAAGTCCGTCGATGAAACAGTTCTTTAAAGAATACGGCATTACAAGAGAACGTTTCTTACAGGCTCTTTCCACAGTACGTGGTAATCAGCGAGTGGTCAGTGATAATCCGGAAGCAACGTATGATACCTTAAACAAATACGGATACGATCTGGTAGAGCGTGCCAGAGAGCAGAAACTGGATCCGGTCATCGGACGTGACAGTGAGATCCGAAATGTAGTCAGGATCTTGTCAAGAAAGACGAAAAATAATCCGGTGCTCATCGGTGAACCGGGTGTCGGAAAAACAGCGGTTGTAGAAGGTCTGGCACAGCGAATCGTCAGAGGTGATGTACCGGAAGGCTTAAAAGATAAAAAACTGTTTGCACTGGATATGGGTGCACTGGTAGCAGGTGCAAAATACCGGGGTGAATTTGAAGAACGTTTAAAGGCAGTATTAGATGAAGTCAGAAAAAGCGAAGGTCAGATCATTTTGTTTATCGATGAACTGCATCTGATCGTAGGTGCCGGAAAAAGCGATGGTGCCATGGATGCCGGAAATATGTTAAAACCGTTGTTGGCACGAGGCGAACTTCATTGTATCGGAGCAACGACTTTAGATGAATATCGTCAGTATATTGAAAAAGATGCTGCGTTGGAGAGAAGATTTCAGCCGGTCATGGTAGATGAACCGACGGTAGAAGATACGATCTCCATTCTTCGTGGTCTGAAAGAACGTTACGAAGTATTTCATGGCGTAAAGATCACAGACGGAGCACTGGTAACCGCAGCGACACTGTCACACCGCTATATTTCAGACAGATTTTTACCGGACAAAGCGATCGATCTGGTAGATGAGGCATGTGCATTGATCAAAACAGAGCTGGATTCCATGCCGGCAGAACTTGATGAACTTCAGCGAAAAGTAATGCAGCTGGAAATCGAAGAAGCCGCATTAAAGAAAGAAACTGATAATTTAAGCAAAGAACGGTTAGATGCACTTAGAAAAGAACTGGCAGAGCTCCGTGATGAGTTTAATGTGAAAAAAGCACAGTGGGATAACGAAAAAACCGGTGTAGAAAAGCTTTCTAAACTTCGTGAAGATATCGAAGCGATGAACAAAGAAATCCAGCTGGCAAAACAGAATTATGATCTGGAAAAAGCAGCAGAATTACAGTATGGCAGATTACCGCAGCTGCAAAAACAGTTGGAGATTGAAGAAGAAAAGATCAAAGCGAAGGAAATGACACTGGTTCATGAAAGTGTCACAGATGAAGAGATCGCAAAGATCATTTCCCGCTGGACAGGAATACCGGTAGCGAAACTGACCGAAAGTGAACGAAATAAAACGCTGCATCTGGATGAAGAACTTCATAAACGTGTTATCGGACAAAACGAAGGTGTTACGAAAGTAACGGAAGCGATCATTCGTTCCAAAGCCGGGATCAAAGATCCGGAAAAACCGATCGGTTCCTTCCTTTTCTTAGGGCCTACCGGTGTAGGTAAAACAGAGCTTGCGAAAGCATTGGCAGCGAGTCTGTTTGATGATGAAAGTAATATGGTGCGTATCGATATGAGTGAATATATGGAGAAGCATTCTGTATCCAGACTGATCGGAGCACCTCCAGGATATGTAGGATATGAAGAAGGCGGTCAGCTGACGGAAGCAGTCCGCAGAAAACCGTATTCGGTCGTATTGTTTGATGAGATCGAAAAAGCACATCCGGATGTTTTTAATGTACTGCTGCAGGTACTTGACGATGGCCGTATTACGGATTCTCAGGGCAGAACCGTAGACTTTAAAAATACGATACTGATCATGACATCGAACATCGGCTCTTCTTATCTGTTAGACGGAATTGATGAAAATGGTGAGATCACGCCGCAGGCAGAGTCAGCAGTCATGAATGACCTGCGATCACATTTCAGACCGGAATTTTTAAATCGTCTGGATGAAACAATCTTATTTAAACCATTGACAAAATCCGATATTCGTAGCATTATCAATCTGTTGCTTGCAGATCTGAATGAGCGTCTTTCTGATAAAGAACTTCATTTGGAGATTACAGAAGAAGCAAAAGATTATATTACAGATCACGGATATGATCCGGTCTATGGTGCCAGACCATTGAAACGATATGTACAGAAATATGTAGAAACATTGGCTGCGAAGATCATTCTTCAGGGAGAAGTATCTGCAGGAAGTACCATCGTGATCCGGGTTGAAGGCGACAGCCTGACTGCATCAGTCCGTTAGAAAGAGGAAAGATATGCTGCCAAATCAGCCAATGATCCTGTTGAGCTTTGTCAATACGAAACTAAGAGACGAGTTTTCCAGTCTGGATGCATTTTGTGATGATTTTCACGTTGCAAAAGATGAGATTGAGGAAAAGCTTGCCAGTATCGATTATGAATATGATGAAGAACTGAACAAGTTCGTATAAGAAAAAGACTGTTGTCTGACGAAAAGCCGGACAGCAGTCTTTTTTTACATAGGAAAGACATTGCTGTGTTAATGCGTGAAAACAGTGAGTTTTCCTATGAAATAAAATCTCTGCGGGCAGTGAAAAAATCGCATGCATTATCGCTGTCAGACGGTCGTTAAAAATGTGGTATAACCACGGTTTTTTAACCGCTGTTCCATATCAGCAGCCTGATCTAAATCTTCATATTCTCCCACACGCACACGGTAAAATCCGGTATTTGGATCGGTATCTAAAAAAGCGGGATATCCCTGTCGTTTTAAACGGAGCAGCAGATTGTCAGCATAAACTTTGTTGCGGAAGAGTCCGGTCTGAACAGTATAAATCGGAACTGGTTCTTCGTGGGAAGGAAGTGACATTTCGATTCCCCTTGCGATGGCTTCCGCAGTCTCCTGAAAACGGGAATCAAAAAGTTCATTGTCCAGATCACTGTTGATAAATCCGGCTTCTACCAAAACGGCAGGCATTGTAGTACGGTTCAGCACTACGAGATTGGGGCGGATATCAATTCCAAGATTTTGAAATCCGACGTTTTCCAGTTCATCAGCGATATTTCCGGCAACTTCTTCACGAAGTCCTCCGGGAGCATAGATCAGTGTCTGGACACCGTTGTAGAGATTATCGGAAGGAGCAGAATTTCTGTGAATGGAAATAAAAAGGTCAGCACCGGAGGCATTGGCAATGGCTGCTTTTTCGCCTACGGACTGTGTAGAGTCATCGGTTCTCGTATAAAGCACATCGTAACCGGCATTTTGCAGAATTTCGCCTACGGCAAGTGCAAGACGGAGAGCATCATCACTTTCTTTCCGGTCACCATAAACGGCGCCGGGGTTGGAACCACC
>CAZWLV010000034.1:0-13532 GCA_964634715.1 uncultured Lachnoclostridium sp.
GAAATCCTTGTGTATCTTGCTAAATCCTAATAGGAAATACACACGTAATACACAACGGTAATACACACGTAATACACAAATTTACTATGAGAAAAAGCCTATAATCAGAAGATGATATCAACTGGTTATAGGCTTTCTTTATCTGATTTTTTCTATTTCATTTCGCATGTCTTCTAAGGTTCGGTGAGTATAACGATGATTACGGTTTGTCAGATACTAACTTGATAAATTAGTATAACAAGGGTATTATATTGATAAAATAAGTTATTATGTAGTGCAGAAACATGCGACAGTACCATATGACAAAACATGAAGGAAAGGTGCGAGTGGATTGATTAAAGTAGAGAAGCAGTTGGATGCTGGAAAGTATACGTTACTTATCTTAAATGTCCTTGTTCCTAATATTAATTTCAAAAAAGTTATTATTGATGGCAATGAGTATGAAACAGAAATAGCATATGATTTGAAAAATAGTATTGGAATTTTAGGAAAGGGAAATTTTGTAAACAAAGAAATTCAGTTTATTTAATACCACTCATGTAATAGCAGTAATATCTGTTTTACAAGTATGCTGCGTATAATGAAAAAAATTTGCAGAATATAGTTACACTACTTTCAGAATGAGAAATGAAATATAAAACATAGTAGGAGGAAAATTATGGAAGAAATAGCAATTTTTAAAGGGTATTTAAGAAGTTTAATGAGACAGTTGAAATCATTAAAGAAAGCATTGGAAGATAAAGATTACAAATTAGCAGAACAAATTACAGATGAGTTAATTAAAGATACTCAAAATAATATCGACGGTTAAAAAGCAATGACAGTAGCAGTGGGCTTGCCACCACTTCATCTAAAAAAGGGTAACAAAAAAGACTGGAAAAACCAGTCTTTTTTGTATACTTATATTTGAGTTTCATGATCATTTTTGGAAATAAACTTTATTTGGACTATTGTATTGACTTTGCATCTGAAAAAAATATACAATGTAACAAAGGGGGACTAGGTAAACATGGAAGAAATGGATAAAAAAGAAATTAAAGAAATAATTGAATGGTGCGATGAAAAAGGACATACAGAACATGAAATTTTAGATTTGATTAGAAGAATCGTAGGTGCTAAACCAAGAGAGGAAGATAAAACAGAATAGAGAAACGACAGGGGAAAGAAATTTCTCCTTCTTCCTACAAAAAATATAACATAAACTCATTGCTTAGTAAAGAATGCTTGGAAAAATTGGAATTTTTCTTATAATAGTTGGATGCATTAAATTGATTGTTGCATTGTTCAGCTATTGCTTTAGAAAAAGGAGAGAAATACTTTTATGAAAGTACGGTGTATTTGGGAACATAATGGAGATGACAGTATTCTGTATTCCTCCAATTTTATTGGTGCATTTACAAGAGGTGAATCGAAGTGCGAAGCTGTTCGGAAGATGCCGTCTGAGATCACAGCTTATCTGAAATGGAAAGGCGATGTAACTTCGGATGCTTTGGAATCTGAGATTATGATTGTTCCAAACGTATTTTCATTTTATCGATAATTTCCAGTTTACCAAGAATACAAAAATAATTTCATAACTAACAGGCTGAGCAGCTTACGCTTTTATGTGTACGATGTTCAGCCTTTTTAAGAAATCTTTAAGACATATTTTGAATGCTTCATGATAAAATGAATACAGAAGACTCAGATTTTTCTAAAATGATTGGAAAATTGGGTATTACAAATTTACATAGGAAAAGGTGGAGGGTGTGTATGAAAAGTTGTGCAGCAGATTTTCGTGAAAAAGCACGAAAAATATTAGAAGGAAAATGGATTTACGCAGTATTTGTTGGTCTGGTTGCAGCTTTGCTGGGAGCACCGGAATCCGAAAGTTCCGGCATTAAGATCAGCTTGGATACGTCAACCGGTCTGAATATGGATTTTAATCTTGCCGGATGGAAGGTGTTTTCAGAAAATATTGTTTCGATAGATGGAAGCCATTTTTGGCTGGGTGCAGGTATTTTGTATGCGGTCATTTTGGCACTGCTCATAGGAATCTTTTTTTACATTCTTGGAAGAATCATAGAAGTTGGTTATATGAAATTTAATCTTGATCTGTATGACGGAAGAGAAGCAGAGATTCAGACTTTATTCGGACAGTTTTCTAATTGGAAGACGATCGTAGTATCGAATATTTTGAGAGATCTTTATGAGTTTGCAGGATTATTGCTGTTGATCATACCGGGGATCATTATTGGATATAATTATGCAATGACCGATTATATTCTTGTAGAACATCCGGAAATGTCGGCAACAGAGGCTATGAAATGTTCGAAAGAAATGATGTATGGAAACCGTTACAGATTATTCTGTCTGGAACTTAGTTTTATCGGCTGGATCATTGTATGTATATTTACGATGGGGATTGGAAATCTTTGGCTCAGAGCCTATACACAGGCTGCAAAAACGGCATTTTATCGAGAAATTTCAGGAACAGATCAGGCAGAAGATGTCATTGATGGATTTTCAGAAGACATTGCTTAGGAAAATGACACGTTAGAAAAACATAAGAGGTAGGATTTATGATGAGAACATTCTTTTTTGGCGGCTGGTTTGAAATCTTCTTTTTCTTTGTATTTCTTTTAATGGTCTGTATGCTTCTGGTTATGATCTTTAAAATGCTCAAAGAGTGGAATGAAAATAATCATTCTCCGAGATTGACCGTGTATGCAAAGATTGTTGCAAAAAGAGCATCCGTCAGTCATCATCATCATACAGATACGAATGGTGCAGGACATACGACAAGTTCTACGACGTATTATGTAACATTTGAGGTTGAGAGTGGAGATCGTATGGAGCTTCATGTAAGCGGAAGAGAATATGGAATGCTGGCAGAAGGCGATCGTGGAAATCTGAGCTTTCAGGGAACCCGTTACCTTGGATTTGAAAGAGCATAAAATTAAGGAAAGAATGGGAATCGGCAGACTTACTTTTAAAAGTGAATGTTAATAAAATTAAATATTGCTGTTACTGCATAAAAATGTTGATGTACAGTAACAGGCTGTGAAATCAGCAAAAGGAACAGCACGTATGATTTTGATAGAAACAAGATCATGCGTGCTATTTTATTTACGCGAGCAGCGGCGAAAATATTGTGCCTGCACAAGCATTTAAGGATGCGTACTTCTTATCGTTGTGGAATAAATGCAAATACGTGACAAGATAGCACATTTGTGCAAAGAGTGAGAATATGTTGAAAAGTATGTTGGGAGTATGCTAGGATAAAACTACAAAAATCATACTTGCAGCAAGATAAAACGGCAATTTACAGATCCGGAACTGTACTTTGCATCTTAAGATAAAATAGGATTTTCAAAAAGAAGGGGAGGTAGGAAAGTGAATATTTTAGTGATTGATGTAGGTACATCGAGCATGAGAGGGGTACTGCTTACACAGGAAGGAACAGAATTAACCGAAAAACAGTATTTTTATAATGTTTTGTACATGGAAAACAGCTGGGTAGAACAAAATCCATCTGATTGGGAGAATGCATTATACGATATTATGAAGGGAATTACGGAAAAAGCAAACCAACAGGGGTGGAAGATTGATGCAGTGACGATGACTTCCCAGAGATCTTCGGTAATTCCGGTAGATCATTCCATTCGTCCGTTATGTAATGCGATCATGTGGCAGGATAAGCGGACAAATGATATTTGTGAAGCACTGAATTCTAAAAATGACCGGGTGTTTTCTCTTTGCGGTTCTAGGATCAATCCGGTATTTTCTGCAAGCAAAATGACTTGGATCCGAGAAGAAAGACCAGAAATTTATCAGAAAACATATAAATTTATGGTAATTCCGGATTATTTGAATTATCTCATGACCGGCAGGATCTGCACAGATGTTACGTATGGAAGCCGTTCGCTTTTGATGAACATTTATACACATGAATGGGATTTGGAATTACTTGATATTTTCCGTGTAGAAAGAGAGAAGCTTTGTGAACTGGTAGAATCGGGCAGTATTATCGGTAAGATTACAAAAGAATTTTCAGAATTAACGGGATGTCCGGAGGGAATTCCGGTCATTACGGCAGGCGGAGACCAGCAGTGCGGTGCGATCGGTCAGGGAGTTGTAAAAAAAGGAAATTTATCTGTGACTGCAGGTACCGGAGGCTTTTTGATCACAGCGACAGACCGTGTGCCGGAAAATCTGGAACAGGATGTGATCTGTAATGTTTCTTCTATTAAAGGGCAGTATATTTTGGAATCCAGTGTATTGACCTGTTGTTCGGCTTTTGACTGGTTTCGCAGGGAATTTTATCAAAACAGCGATTATGCAGAGCTCAATGCGGAGATCGCATCAGCAGCGATCGGGGCAAACGGATGTCTTTGTGTACCATATTTTCAGGGAAGATCTACTCCGGACTGGAATAACATGGCAAAAGGGATTTTTGCAAATGTTACGCTGGCAACTACCAAAAAAGATATGCTTCGCAGTCTTTTGGAAGGAATCTGTTATGAGATCGGTAACGGGATTGAAACGATGAAAAAGTATCTGGAAATATCCGATATCTATGTAAATGGCGGTCTGACGAATAGTGAAGTGTTTAATGAAATTCAGTGTAATGTGTACGGAACTAAGATCATCCGGAGAGGAAAAGCAGATGCGACAGCCCGTGGAGCTTTGATGGTAGCTGCCACAGCATTGAATCTGTATGATTCCGTAGAAGATGCTTTTGAAAAGATCGGAAAGAGCAATGATATTAAGGTGTATCTTCCAAATGAAAAAATCATTCTGGAATATGAGAAATGTCGTGCACAGATGAATCGGTTATATAAAAAAATATGGGGAGGGACATTCAAAGATGGCAAGTATGAATTCCGTGTTTAATTTTCTGACAAATAATATTTTAACGAGACCAGAATTGTTCGTAGGTTTGATCGTATTACTGGGGTATCTGCTCCAGAAGAAAAAATGGTATGAGACACTGGGAGGTTTCTTTAAAGCAGTTGTAGGATATTTGATCCTGACGGTCGGTTCTACCGGTCTGATCACGACCTTCCGGCCGATTTTGGTAGGATTAAATGACAAATTTCAGTTAAATGCAGTCGTGATCGATCCCTATTTTGGATTAAATGCAGCAAATGAAGCATTGGAAAGTATTGGATCCAGTGCGGCATGGGCGATGACATCACTGATGATCGCATTTCTCTGGAATCTTGTACTTTTGATCTTCCGAAAATGGACAAAATTAAGAACATTGCTTTTGACAGGTCACATTATGGTACAGCAGGCAACGACCGTTACATGGATCGTGTTCCTGTTTATCCCTTCTTTAAGAGATTTGCGTGGTGCGATTCTGGTTGGAATTTTGGTAGGAACTTATCAGGCAGTAAGTTCAAACCTGACAGTAGAACCGTGCATAGGTTTGACAAATGGAAAAGAAAAATTTGCCATCGGACATCAGCAGATGGCGGCAATCTGGGTTGCAGATAAAACAGCACATTTCTTCGGAAAAAAGGAAGATTCCGTAGAAAATATGAAACTTCCGGGATTTCTTCAGATCTTCAACGACAGTCTGGTAGCGACGTGTGTATTGATGCTGGTGTTCTTTGGAACGATCATGGGAATCCTTGGGGAAGATTTTATGAGACAGCTGGACAGCGGATTTGGTGCAGATACCGCATTTCCAATCTATGTGTTGATCCAATCTTTATATTTTACGGTCTATCTTCAGATCCTGAATATGGGCGTAAAGATGTTTGTCGGAGAATTGACACAGTCCTTTAAGGGGATTTCAGACAGACTGCTCCCGGGAGCAATACCGGCGATCGATTGTGCGGCAGCTTTTCATTATGCACCGGGAAATACAGTGACGCTTGGATTTTTATGCGGAATGTTAGGTCAGGTGCTTGCGATTTTAGGACTTTTGGTATTTCATTCTCCGGTGATCATTATCATGGGATTTACGACAGTATTTTTTGATAATGCAACGATCGCAGTGTTTGCAAATAAAAAAGGCGGTGTGAAAGCGGCGATGATCATTCCTTTTATTTCCGGTGTTTTACAGGTGCTTTTGGGAGCGGTAACGGTGTCGTTAGTTCAGCTTGTTCCATATGGAGGCTGGCATGGAACGATTGATTTTTCAACGGTATGGCTTGCGATTTCTGCACTGTTAGATGGTTTTGGATTCTATGGAGCAGTTATTGCGATCGTATTGATGCTGATCGTACCGCAGATCCAATATGCACGATCAGATAAAAATACTTATTTTACTTAACGATGACAAGCACACTTCGCGAACTTCTCAAGTTATCGAGCTATTCGCCAAATCTGCGTGCAAACAAGTAATTTTGCTAGCGATTTCCGAAAATAAATTGCACAAATGTGCATAGTATGCACAAATGTTGAATTCAGAAGATGCTGATGCTATCATAAAGATGCAGACAACAAAGCATTCGAAATGAAAGGAGCATAACAATGTATAGTATCCATAAAAATCCGATTGGGATTTATGAAAAGGCACTTCCAAATTCATTTACATGGAAAGAAAAATTTCTCGCAGCGAAAGAAGCGGGATTTGATTATATGGAACTCTCGATCGATGAATCAGAGGAACGATTAGCAAGACTGGATTGGACAGAAGAGGAAATTGAAGAGCTTCGTTTTATCATGCGTTCCACTGGAATGATATTTCCGACCATGTGCCTGAGTGCTCATAGAAAATATCCTTTCGGAAGTAAAGATCCAAAGATCAGAAAAAAGGCAGAAGAGATCATGGAAAAAGCCATTGAGCTTTCCGTAAAACTTGGGATTCGCTGTATCCAGCTGGCAGCTTACGATGTTTATTATGAAGAATCTGATGAAGAGACGGAAGCGTATTTTGCAGAAGGAATGAAAAAGGCGGTGGCAATGGCATCAAAAGCAGGTGTGATCCTTGCATTGGAGATCATGGATACCCAGTTTGTAGGAACGATCGTAAGGGCACTTCATTATCTGAAAATGATTCCTTCTCCTTATTTTAAAATTTATCCGGATATGGGAAATCTGAGTAATTTCAGCAGCGATGTTCCGGCAGAATTAGAACTGGGACTTTCAGAAACCGTTGCAATCCATGTAAAGGAAACGAAACCGGGGATTTTCAAAGAAGTACCTTTTGGAGAAGGAAATGTAAAATTTACAGAGATCTTTGAAAAGTTGAAAAAATTAAATTATCAGGGAATGTTTCTGGTTGAAATGTGGGCAGATAACAAAAAAGAACAGACTTTTGAAGAAGCAACGGCAGTGATCGCATCGGCAAATACGTTTGTCAGAGAGAAAATGAAACAGGCCGGCTGGGAAAGATAGGGGAGATTATCATGGAAAAGAGAGTATTGGCAAATCTGGAAAAATGTTATTCGATCGCACCGTTACAATATCATGGAAAACCTCATATTTTAGTAGCGGCAGAAAAAACAGATCGCTGTATCTTATTTGATGCAGATGGAAATGAAAAAGAAACGGTATGGGAAGGTCCCGGCGGAGTTATGACGATGGTTCAGGTTCCGGAGACAGACGGTCAGTTTCTGGCAACACAGAAATTTTATTCACCAAACGATTCAAAGGAAGCGAAAATTGTGATCGCAAAGCCGGATCGTGAAAATGGCTGGAAGGTCAGGGTATTGGCAGAGCTTCCATTTGTTCATCGATTTGATATTTTACAGAGCGATGGAAAGCAATATCTGATCGCATGTACGTTAAAGTCAGGTCATGAATATAAAGAAGACTGGAGCAGTCCGGGAAAAGTGTATGCAGCAGAACTTCCGGAAAATTTATGGGAGTTTGCAGAAAACCATTCGTTAAAATTACAGGTATTAAAAGACGGAATGTTAAAAAACCATGGTTATTATAAGGTGAAAGATCAGGAAAAAGAAGGTTCACTGATCTGTAGTGAAAACGGTGTCTTTTGTTTTTATCCTCCAACTGCTTTAGACAGTTCATGGAAAGAAGAACAGCTTTTAACGACACCGGCAAGTGATGCGGCATTGGTCGATCTGGATCAGGATGGTGAAAAAGAACTGGTTGTATTATCGCCGTTTCATGGTTCGGATATTCGCATTTATAAGAAAAAGGAAGGTACTTATCAGCTTGCCTATGAATATCCGGAAAAGGCAGAATTTCTTCATGCGATCTGGGCAGGCGAACTGAAAGGAAAACCGGTGATCGTGATCGGACATCGAAAAGGAGCAAGAAGAACGATGATCTTCTCATGGGATCCGGAGAAAAACGATTATGTGTTTGAAACGATTGATGATGATTGCGGAGCAGCAAATATCTATGGATATCATTTAGAAGGAAAAGATGTGCTGATCGCGGCAAATCGTGAGATCAATGAAGTAGCAATGTATTTGTTTTGACGAACTGTGAGGAGGAGAAAGAAAGATGTTAGAAGAATTAAAACGTCGTGTATATGAGGCAAATATGCAGCTTCCAAAATACGGACTGGTAACATTTACATGGGGAAATGTCAGTGAGATCGATCGTGAAACCGGATATTTTGCAATCAAACCGAGTGGAGTTGCATATGAAAAACTGAAACCGGAAGATATGGTTTTAATGGATCTGAATGGAAATAAAATAGAAGGAAAATATCAGCCGTCATCAGATACCTTTACACATATCGAATTATATAAAGCATTTCCAAACATTGGAGGCATCGTACATACGCATTCTCCATGGGCGACCAGCTGGGCACAGGCTGGAAGGAGCATTCCGTGTTACGGAACAACGCATGCCGATTATATTTACGGGGAAGTTCCGTGTGTCAGATGTCTGACGGAAAAAGAATTGGAAGATTATGAAAGAAATACGGGTGTTTTGATCGCACAGTTATTTGAAGATCGGGATTATGAAGCCGTTCCGGCGGTGCTGTGTAAAAATCACGGACCATTCACATGGGGAAAAGACGGTATGGAAGCCGTTCACAATGCCGTTGTATTGGAAGAAGTGGCGAAAATGGCGGCACACTGTGAGATGCTCTGTCCGAGGGTAAGTCCGGCACCGCAGGAATTACAGAATAAACATTATTATAGAAAACATGGAAAAAACGCCTATTATGGACAGCGTGCATAAAAGGGAGGTGCCCTTTGTGGCAGAAATAAAAAAGATTATTTGTGGGAGGACAACAGGATGAGTAAGGTTAGTGATATTACAAGAGAAAGCTGGATCATGAATACATTCCCGGAATGGGGTACATGGCTTGTAGAAGATATTGAAAAAGAGGTAGTTGCACCGGGAAATGTGGCAATGTGGTGGCTTGGATGTACCGGAATCTGGATGAAAACACCGGCAGATGCGAATATTACGATCGATCTGTGGTGCGGAAACGGAAAACGGACACATGGTGATGGAAAGATGAAACCGGGACATCAGATGGCAAATATGTGTGGCGGAAGAGCAATGCAGCCGAATCTGAGAAATATCCCGTTTGTGATCGATCCGTTTGCATTTAAGAAAGTCGATGCTGTGCTTGCAACCCATTATCATCAGGATCATATGTCTGCGGAATGGGCGGCACATGTGATACAGTCTGGTATGATGACCACAGATGAAAATGGAAAAGAAATTCCGGTACCGTTTATCGGCCCGAAAAAATCAGTAGAAACATGGATCGCATGGGGAGTTCCGGAAGAACGCTGTATTACGGTAAAACCGGGAGATGTCATCAAAGTCAAAGATATTGAAATCGTATGTCTGGACAGTTTTGACAGAACCTGTATCGTGACAACGGATCGAACAGATGAAGACCGGGAAGAATTAACAGGAATCTGTCCAACTGATATGGACAAAAAAGCAGTAAATTATCTGTTAAAGACACCGGGTGGAAATATTTATCATAGCGGAGATTCTCATTTTTCCATCTATTTTGCAAAACATGGAAAAGATTATCCGATCGATGTTGCGTTTGCCTCTTTTGGAGAAAATCCGATCGGTATGCAGGATAAGATGACTTCCATCGATGTACTTCGTATGGCAGAAAATCTGAAATGCAAAGTGGTCATTCCGATCCACTGGGATGTCTGGACAAATTTTCAGCCGGATTGTAATGAAATAGAACTGCTTTATAACTTTAAGAAGGAACGTAATGAATATCAGTTCCAGCCGTATTATTGGCAGGTAGGCGGAAAATATACTTATCCGGCGGACTGTAATAAAAAATATTATCATCATAGACGCGGATTTGAAGATTGTTTTGAAGCACCGCAAAATATTCCGTTCCGTTCCTGTCTGTAGGAATTAGAGCTGTGATAGGTCGTTGTTTCAGGTGTGAGCAGGCTCCTTTTGCGAAAAAACTCTAAATGAGTCTGTGAATGTTACTGTGCATACGGTACGTGTGTACAGTAACACTAACAATGGTTACTCGGAAATCAGAAAGTTTGTAAGGTTTACAAACATCGGATAATTTGATAAATTTGTTCTAGTACAACATTTAAACATCAGTGGGATCAAAATTTTAGAAAGCGATAAAATACCATTATTTGCAGAACGTTGTACTAGATGAAGGGAAGGAAGAACAGCTTATGGAAGAAATCAAAAAATATGATTCGATGAGTGTTCAGGAAAAATGGAATATTCTGGCAACCGTTGCAAATTTATATTATAATTCAGAGCTGACACAAAATCAGATTGCCGACAGATTTTATACCTCAAGATCAAAGATTTCCAGAATGCTGAAAGAAGCAAGAGAACTGGGAATTGTGGAAATATCCATCAGGGAACCGTGGGAAAGAAATCTTGATTTTGAACAGAAGTTTAAAGAACAGTTTCATTTGAAAAATGTCCGGATCGTTATGACAAAGGATCAAAACAAAGAAGAAGGTTTGCAGAAAATCGCAGAAGCGGCAGCTTACTATCTGGATTCCGTTGTAAATAAAGAAATGATCGTTGGGATTTCATGGGGAAATACGCTGTATCAGATCGTGAAATACATCGGAGCCAATAACAGAAAAAATATTCCGATCACAGTCGTTCCGATCATGGGTGCTGCAAACAGAAAGAGTCCTGAAAAAGATGCAATGGATCTGGCAAAAGAACTGGCATCTGCTTATGGCGGAAAATATCAGTATATTTATGCACCGCTGTTTGTAAAGCATAAGGAATTAAAAGAAGAACTGGTTCGGGAAGACAATATAAAAGAAACATTAGACTTAGTAAAAAAAGCAGATGTGATGCTGACAAGTGTTGGTTCGATCCATCATAAATCATGGAACGATTATCTGAGTCCGAAAACATTAGAAATCCTTGAAAAAAAGGGTGCAGTAGGGCATATTGGCGGACATTTTTATGATATTTCCGGAAAAGAACTGGAAACTTCTCTGGCAGAAAGGATGATCGGTGCAGATATCGAAGATATCCGTGCATGTAAAGAAGTTGTTTGTGTTGCGTATGGAGAAAGTAAAGCGGAAGCAGTTTTAGGTGCGATCCGTGCAGGGCTTTTAAATACACTGATCATCGATGAAAAATGTGCAGGAAAAATGCTGGAACTGAGTGTTTAAAAAGAGGCATCGCCAGAAACGAAATTCTTTTTGCGATTCTGATCGTTTTGCGTTATACTGTAATTTAGAGAAAATATATGACAAATGATATAAAGGGGAGTATAGCGTGAAGATTAGGTTAAGAGAACTTCAAAAAGGAGATGCATCCGGAATGTATGAATGGATGACAGATCCTGAAATTTCATCCTGTTTTAGATATGACGTGACATCGATCACGGTCAGCAGCTGTCAGAGATTTATTAAATCGGCAGCAGAAAATCCAAATGCGAGGCACTATGCCATTTCCAATCAAAAAGATGAATATCTTGGAACGGTCAGCCTGAAAAACATCGACCATAATGAAGGCAGTGCAGAATTTGCCATTGGAAAACGTAAATTTGCCCGTGGTATCGGTGCAGATGCGACGATTCTGGCATTGAAAGAAGCATTTGAAATTTTAAATCTGAAAAAAGTATATCTGAACGTTTATACAGAAAATAAAAGAGCACAGAACTGTTACTTAAAAGTAGGATTCCGTTTTGTGAAAAAAGAAGAAAATGCATTCGTAAAAGATGGTGTTTCCAAAGATTTGAACTGGTATGAGATTACGAAAGAAGAGTTTTTGACAAAGCATCATAAATAAAATAATAAACAAAATCGAGAGTAAAACTTAGAAGGTCTTACTCTCGATTTTTTAATGAAAGCAAAGAGAAAAATCACATGCCTGCATATAGATTTGGTTTGGCGAGCACAGCGATAACTTGAAAAGTTCGCGGAGCAGAGTTTTTCATAGTTGAAGATGCAGCAAAGTTTTCATTTGAGTGTATAGTTATTTTTGCTGACCGAATTTATGAGAAAATGCTGGAAATGGAAGATTCGAAGCAAATCCTGTAAATGCGGAAAATGGTCTGCTGGCGAAAAGGAGTGTCAGTCCGGCACAGCAAAGCAGCAGAAGACAGGTTCCTTCAATGCTGTCAATTCCGACCAAAATAGAATCTTCCAGACATTTGTAAGTCAGTCCATGAAAAAGATAGATTGCCATGGTACGGGTACCGATATAGGAAATCGGAAGCTGTTGTTCCGGCATCAGGATCATAAGTGCAAATGTCATGAGAAATCCGATGGTATAGAGCATTGCCCGCCAGAAAATTCCAGTCAGTGCGGTCTGTTTCATGGAAAGAAAATTATAACGGCCGTAAAAAATCTGCATTGGTGCCATTTTTTCAAGGCTGACCCATGTCAAAAAGAGAAAAATGATTCCGATACAGAAAAAAGCAGCACGTTTTGATGCTGTGGTACGATGTTCTGTCAGCCATTCTCTCTGAAAAGAAGTACCTGCGAGATAGAATGGATAATATACCAGTGCTCTTGGTATCGTCAGCAGATTATTTTCCATATTGGAAAAACCGATCAGAAATCCTGCGGCGACGGCAAAAACCATATAGTGAGGAATCTTTTTTACATAAGGGGTGACGAGTCTCCAAAGAAACAGTGCCAGAAGATACCACAGCGTAAATTTTGGTTTCAAAAGTGCCAGTTCTGTAGATTGATGCAAAATAAATGTATATAACAGATAATAAATGATCTCATAGATCAGATAAGGAACTGCCAGTCTGCGGATCAGTGTTCCAAGTGGAAGATCCTTTTTGGAAAAATATCCGGAAATGAAAATAAAAGCAGGCATATGAAAGGAAACGATCAGCCATTTTAATACCATGAGAAATGTATTGTCCTTTGTACTGGGACCTGTAAAGTGACCGATCACGACTAAAAAGATCAGCAGTGCTTTATAATTGTCAAAGAGATAATCTCTTGTTTTGTGTGTTGGATTCATAGGCTCTCCTGTATATCTAATTGATTTTTTGATAAAAGTAAAACGGTGCATTACAGCACAGGTTTAAAAGTGCAGAACGAACCGACTGACAGAGTATATCATACAAAGAAAAAAATTGCTACAAAAGAAAAATGAAATCAAATGATTGACAAGAGTCTTGAATCGGACTATAATAGCCAAAGTGTCCGATTTAGGACTCT
>CAZWLV010000035.1:0-12900 GCA_964634715.1 uncultured Lachnoclostridium sp.
ATTTTACATCTTACACATTTAAACCGCAGTTAAAGACAGTTGGACCAAAATACGGTAAATTCTTAGGCGGCATCAAACAGTATCTTGCAGAAGTTGACGGAAACGATGCAATGGATACGCTGAATGAAAAAGGAATCCTTGCATTTGAAGTAAATGGAGAAACGATTGAACTGGCAAAAGAAGATCTTCTGATCGATATGGCACAGAAAGAAGGCTATGTATCTCAGGCAGATAACAAAGTAACAGTCGTTCTTGACACGAACCTGACAGAAGAACTTCTGGAAGAAGGTTTTGTACGTGAGATCATCAGTAAGATCCAGACGATGAGAAAAGAAGCCGGTTTCGAAGTGACCGACAAGATCGTTGTTTATGTAGACGGAAATGAAAAAGTTTCCGCTATTGTAAATAAAAATCAAGAAACTATCAAAGGCGATGTTATGGCTGATGACCTGAAGCTGGGTACGGTTTCCGGATACAGCAAAGAATGGAATATCAACGGTGAAACAGTCAGCATCGGTGTAGAGAAATAGGAGGCACTACATGAGTAAAAGAACTTTTGACAAAGAGATGTTCAAAAGAAGCGTTCTTTATAATGTAAAAACACTTTTCAGAAAAGACATTTCTGAAGCAACACAGCAGCAGATCTTTCAGGCAGTATCTTATGCAGTGAAAGATGCGATCATGGATGCATGGATCGCTACCCAGAAAAAATATGACGAAGAAGATCCAAAGACCGTATATTATATGTCCATGGAATTCTTAATGGGCCGTGCTCTTGGAAACAACCTGATCAACCTGACATTCTATGATGAAGTAAAAGAAGTTTTAGAAGAACTTGGCTGTGATATCAACGTGATCGAAGATCAGGAACCGGATGCAGCACTTGGTAATGGTGGTCTTGGCCGTCTTGCAGCATGTTTCCTTGATTCTCTTGCAACATTAGGATATTCTGCATATGGCTGCGGTATCCGTTACCGTTACGGTATGTTCAAACAGAAGATCGTAGACGGATATCAGGTAGAAGTGCCGGATCAGTGGTTAAAGAACGGTAACCCGTTTGAACTTCGCCGTCCGGAATATGCAAAAGAAGTTAAATTCGGCGGATATATCGAAACAAGATACGAAAACGGAAAATATTACTTCGAACAGAAAAACTATCAGTCTGTTATGGCAGTGCCGGTAGATATGCCGATCGTAGGTTATGGAAACAATATCGTAAATACACTCCGTGTATGGGATGCAGAAGCGATCAACAACTTCCAGTTAGACCAGTTCAACAAAGGGGAATACCAGCGTGCAGTAGAACAGGAAAACCTTGCAAAGAACTTAGTAGAAGTTTTATATCCAAACGATAATCACATGGCTGGTAAAGAACTTCGTCTGAAACAGCAGTATTTCTTTATTTCCGCATCTGTTCAGGAAGCAGTTGCAAAATATAAGAAAAAACATGATGACCTGACAAAATTCCATGAAAAAGTAACATTCCAGTTAAATGATACTCATCCGACAGTAGCAGTAGCAGAACTTATGAGAGTCTTAATGGATGAAAATGGTCTTTCATGGGATGAAGCATGGGATGTAACAACAAAGACCTGTGCTTATACAAACCATACGATCATGGCAGAAGCACTGGAAAAATGGCCGATCGAACTCTTCTCAAGACTCCTTCCTCGTATCTACCAGATCGTAGAAGAGATCAACAGAAGATTCTGCCTTGAGATCGAAAACAAATATCCGGGCAATCATGAAAAAGTCCGTAAAATGGCGATCATTCAGGATGGTCAGGTAAAAATGGCACATCTTGCCATCGCAGCAGGCTATTCCGTAAACGGTGTAGCAGCACTTCATACAGAAATCTTAAAGAATCAGGAATTAAAAGATTTCTATGAAATGATGCCTGAAAAATTCAATAATAAGACAAACGGTATCACACAGAGACGTTTCCTGCTCCATGGAAATCCATTGCTCGCAAGCTGGGTAACAGACCATATCGGTGATGAATGGATCACAGACCTTGCACAGATCAAAAAACTTGCAATCTATGCAGATGATGAAAAAGCACAGCAGGAATTCATGAACATCAAATACCAGAACAAAGTACGTCTGGCAAAATACATCAAAGAACATAACGGTATCGATGTAGATCCTCGTTCGATCTTTGACGTACAGGTTAAGAGACTTCATGAATACAAACGTCAGCTGATGAACATCCTTCATGTAATGTATCTGTACAACCAGATCAAGGATCATCCGGAAAAAGATTTCTATCCTCGTACATTTATCTTCGGTGCAAAAGCTGCAGCAGGATATGACCGTGCGAAATTAACGATCAAACTGATCAATTCCGTAGCAGATGTGATCAATAACGACCGCTCTATCAACGGAAAATTAAAAGTAGTATTTATCGAAGATTACCGTGTATCTAATGCAGAATGGATCATTGCAGCAGCAGATGTATCTGAACAGATCTCTACAGCATCTAAAGAAGCATCTGGTACAAGTAACATGAAATTTATGTTAAACGGTGCTCTGACACTGGGTACCATGGACGGTGCAAATGTCGAGATCGTAGAAGAAGTTGGTGCTGAAAATGCATTTATCTTCGGTATGAGCTCTGATGAAGTCATCGAACTTGAAAAAGCAGGCGGATATGATGCAAATTATATCTTCAACACAGATCAGGATATCCGTCGTGTACTCATGCAGCTGATCAACGGTCAGTATGCACCAAACGATCCGGAAAGATTCCGTCCGCTGTACAATGCACTGCTGATCGATGGCGGTTACGACAGACCGGACCCATATTTCATCTTAAAAGATTTCCGTTCTTATGCAGAAGCACAGACACGTGTAGAAGCTGCATACAGAGATGAAAAGAACTGGGCAAGAAGTGCGATCTTAAATACTTCCTGTGCAGGTAAATTCACTTCTGACAGAACGATCCAGCAGTACGTAGATGAAATCTGGAAACTGGATAAGATCGGTTCCGTAGAACTTCCGGAATAAAATATTACCGACGATATCAATAAAAACTCTCTTCATGGGAGCGTGGATTGAAATGGTAAAATAAAAAGAATATGATTAAAAAAGATCACCTCTGGTTATGCTATGACCAGAGGTGATTATTTTGAGAAGACATTCAATGTTATCTTTTCTAAAAGAAAAGAGTTTTATCATTGTACTGACGCTGATGCTCGTATCAGCAGGTACGATGGCAGCACTGTTTTCGATGGGAAGTCGGGAACAAACGGAACCGTCTGAAACTGCACAGCAGAAAACAGAGGAAAAAGTACAGATTTCGGCATCGAAAGAACCGGCAGAGAAAAAAACAGAGGATCTGGCGGAAAAACAGACGGAAAAAACGACAACCGTGCGGAAAAACACAACTGATACCAAAGAAAAAGAAGTCAAAGATACTTCTTCGGCAGAAAGTGCATCGATTGCGGCAGAATTAGAAGACCAGTATCTGGAAGCAGAGGAAATGGCACAGGTTTCAACGGAAGACATCATTGCAGAAGGATTTTCGGAAGAAATGTCGCTGGAACTTCAGTGGCCGGTACAGGGAGAAGTTATTTTGGAATTTGCCATGGATCACAGCATCTATTTTCCGACACTTGCCCAGTACCAGTACAATCCGGCAATGATCATTTCAGCAAAGGAAGGAACGGAAGTTGTATGTGCAGCAGCCGGTACGGTTACGGATGTAGGAAAGACCAACGAATACGGTCATTATGTCACAATGGATCTTGGAAATGGTTATGAACTGACCTATGGGCAGCTTTTTGACGTGACGGCGGAAGTGGGAGAAACACTGGAAGCAGGAGAACGGATCGCCATGGTGGCATATCCAACGAGAAATTATGCAGAAGAAGGCGATAACCTGTATCTGAAGCTGACGAAAGACGGAGCTTCGGTAAATCCGGCACTTTTTATGCAGGACTAAAAAATATAATTAAATTTTGAAAAAAATTCAAAAAAACAGTTGACAATCCCGGCGGCATTTGATAATATATCACTGTTGTCGGGAGTCATTGACTCAGACATGAGGATGCCCAGATAGCTCAGTTGGTAGAGCAGAGGACTGAAAATCCTCGTGTCGCTGGTTCGATTCCGGCTCTGGGCACGAAAACTTAATATGCGATAGTGGCTCAGTTGGTGGAGTACAACCTTGCCAAGGTTGGGGTCGCGGGTTCGAGTCCCGTCTATCGCTCTCATGCGGGTGTAGTTCAATGGTAGAACACTAGCCTTCCAAGCTAGATACGTGGGTTCGATTCCCATCACCCGCTCTTTTTTATGTCCTAAATCCATCAGGGTTTAGGATTTTTTTGTTTGGATCGTGAGAAAAGCCACATGCTTGCATGCGGATTTGGCGAACACCGCGATAACTTGACCTAAAATGTATTTCTGAAATCATAAGTAAGTAAGATGGAGATGAAACGATGAAAATTTTATTAACCGCAGTCAATGCGAAATATATCCACTCGAATCTGGCGGTATATTCAATCCGTGCCAATGCAAAAGAATACCGTTCACAGATTGAACTGGGAGAATATACGATCAATCAGTATGTGGAAGATATTTTACAGGATATTTATAAGAAAAAACCGGATCTGATCGCTTTTTCCTGTTATATATGGAATATCAGACACATCAGGGAACTGGTGCGGGAACTTCGGAAAGTGCTGCCGCAGGTACCGATCTGGCTGGGAGGACCGGAAGCATCGTATGATGCCAAAAGCCTGCTGGAATCCTATCCGGAAGTAACCGGAGTGCTGATCGGTGAAGGGGAAGAAAGTTTCTATGAATTATGCCGTTATTATGACGGAAAACTGGAAAATTTATCACAGGTTCCGGGAATCGCATATCGGGAAGGGGAAGAAATCCTTTTTAAACCGTATGCCATGGTAAAAGATCTGAGCAGTCTGACATTTGCGTATGAAGATTTTCATGATTTTGAACATAAGATCATATATTATGAAAGCAGCAGAGGATGTCCGTTTTCCTGCAGTTATTGTCTTTCTTCGATCGATAAGAGTGTCCGTTTCCGAAAGATGGAACTTGTAAAAAAAGAGCTTCAGATGTTTATCGATGCGAAAGTGCCGCAGGTAAAATTTATTGACAGAACCTTTAACTGTAAGGCATCTCATGCCATGGAGATCTGGCGTTTTTTAAAGGAACAGGATAATGGGATCACAAACTTTCATTTTGAAGTAGCAGCAGATCTCATCACAGAAGAACAGCTGGAGCTTTTTTCTACGATGAGAAAAGGTCTGATCCAGCTGGAGATCGGTGTACAGTCTACGAATGAAGAAACCATCTGTGAGATCCGCAGAAAGATGGATTTTGCGAAAGTTGCCGATCTGGTAACTTCTGTTAAAAAGATGGAAAATATCCATCAGCATCTGGATCTGATCGCAGGGCTTCCAAATGAAGATTATGAAAGTTTCGGAAGATCTTTTGATGACGTTTTTGCACTTCGGCCGGAACAGCTCCAGCTTGGCTTCCTGAAAGTTTTAAAAGGTTCTTATATGTACGAAAACAGGGCAGCTTACGGGCTGGCCTACCGCAGTGAACCACCGTATGAAGTACTTTCCACAAATTGGATTTCATATGATGAAATGATTCGTCTAAAAGGGATTGAACAGATGGTTGAGCTATATTATAATAGTCACCAATATGACAAAACTTTAGAAGCCGTATTCGAGAGAGAAGACAGTGCCTTTGCATTTTTTGAAAGTCTGGCAGAAGATTATCGCAGTAAAGGATATCATCTGGTGAATCATTCCAGAAAAGAGAAATATTATATTTTAAAAGATTTCTTAGACAGAAGGCATCCGGAAAAGAGTGAAGATTACTGGGAATTATTAAAACTGGAATTTAATTCCAGAGAAGTAAGAAAGATCCGATAGATCTTGGGAGGAAATATGATCAATTTTAACAATCCAAAAACAAAACGTACAGCAGCAGGAGTGATCGCAGTGGTTTTAGTTCTCTGTATGCTGGTACCGCTGATCTCTTACGCACTGTAAAGTGCCGACGCCGGCTGATTGAATCATCAGCCGGTTTGTGGTAAAATCAGCACTTAAGTAAGATGACTGAAGAGTCATGAACAGGAAGAATGATACAGGTCATTCTGAGGAGGTTTTATGATGAAAAGCAAACACTTGACAGGTCTGTTTTTTTCGATCATGGCAGCCATGGTCTTTTCCGGAACAGCAGTTGAAGCAAAGACAACCACGAAAGAGATCGCCATGGGTGTTTTTGTAGGAGATGTCGATGTTTCCGGCATGACAAAAAAAGAAGCAGAAGATGCAGTGAAAGCGTACATTGCGGAAAAATCTGAAGAAACGATCACGCTTGCAGCAGGTGAAAAAGAATTAAAGGTTTCGAGAGAAGAGCTTGGAGTCACATGGGGCAATGAAGAAGTGATCGAAGAAGCCTGTGATCTTGGAAAATCGGGAAATCTGATCAAACGCTATAAAGCCAGAAAAGATCTGGAGTTTAACAACAAAGTCTTTGATCTGACCTATACCGCAGATACGGAAATGATCAAAACCGTGGTAGAAGAAAAGTGTACGAAGCTGAATCAGAAAGCGACCAATATGGGGTTAAAAAAGACGGAATCCGGCTTTCAGGTCATTGAAGGAGAGCAGGGGATCGTTGTTGATGAAGAAGCGGCCGAAAAGGTCATTTTAGCTTATATCGAAGAAGATTTTCAGGGAACGGAAGACCGGATCGAAATCCCGACAGAGATCTCAGAACCTCTTGGAAGTGCAGAAGAACTGGCAAAGGTACAGGATCTTTTGGGAAGTTTCCAGACCTCTTATAAAACTTCCAATGCACAGCGTTCCCAGAACATTGCGACAGGGGTAGGACATATTGACGGAACGGTGCTGTATCCGGGAGAAACATTTTCTACTTATGAATACGTCAATCCTTTTACGGAAGCTAACGGTTATGCCATGGCAGGATCTTATCTCAACGGCAAGGTAGTAGACAGTCTTGGCGGCGGGATCTGTCAGGTATCTTCGACACTTTATAATACGGTGCTTCAGGCAGAGCTGGAAGTGGTAGAACGTTCACCGCATTCGATGCAGGTGTCTTACGTACAGCCGTCAGCGGATGCAGCCATTGCAGGTACGTATAAAGATTTTAAATTCAAAAATGATACCGATGCACCGATCTATATCGAAGGATATACAACATCAGATAAGCAGGTCGTATTTAAGATCTACGGTCAGGAGACCCGTCCGGCAAACAGAACGATCAAATATACGAACAAAGTGCTGGAAAATACACCGGCAGTGACAGAACTGATCGCAGACGGCGGACAGGGAATCGGTTATCGTGTCGTTGAAAGCGGACATAACGGATGTAAGGCAGAGCTTTATAAAGAAGTTTATATTGACGGAGTCTTACAGAGTACGGAAAAGGTCAATAAAAGTAATTATTCTGTTTCCAACAGAAAAGTATATTATGGGATCAACGGAGATCCGAATGTATCAGCACAGCTTCAGCAGTGTATCGCAGCCGGAGATGAAGCCGGTGCCAATGCATTGCTCGGAATCTGATACAGGATCGGGAAATGATCTGTTGGCAGAACTCTGCAAAAGAACGCAGAGATAAAGGAGAAATCATGAAGGTTGGGAAGATTTCAGAAGCTGCGTTATCACGGGCTGTATTCAAACAACTGAATCATAAACGGGAAGAAGTTCTTTTTGGCGGAGCCATCGGTGAAGATTGTGCAGCCATCAGACTGGCAGAAGGCGAGATATGTGTTCTGTCCTCTAATCCGGTAACGGGATCCGGAAAGATCTTTGGAACACTGGCAGTTTGTTCAGCGGTAAATAATCTGGCCGCTTCCGGTGCCGAACCGGTAGGCGTGATGATCAACGCATTTTTGCCGGAAGAATTCAAAGAAAGCCGTTTAAAGGAACTGACAGAGTCGATCGATGAAGTATGTAAGAGCTGTAATGTTCAGGTAATGGGAGGACATACGGAAGTGATGCCGGCTGTCAGAGAACCGATCTTTTCGGTAACGGCTGTTGGAAAAACGAAAGAAAAAGAACTGCTCCGCACAGGATATGCGAAAGCAGATCAGGATATTGTTATGAGCAAATGGATCGGTCTGGAAGGTTCTGTATCCATTATAGCAGCAAAAGAAAAAGAGCTTTTGGAACGTTTTCCAAAGGCAATGATCGAAAATCTGAAAAAACTGCTGCCGGAATGCTGTTCGGCGAAAGAGGCTGCACTGGCCGTTAAGTCTGGCGTGAGTGCAATGCATGATGTTTCATCCGGAGGGATTTACGGTGCTCTCTATGAATTATCAGAAGCAGCTGGCGTCGGACTGGAAATCGATTTACGGGCGATTCCGATCAAGCAGGAAACAGTAGAAATCTGTGAATATTTAGGATTAAATCCATATTACTTAAAATCCGGAGGAAGCATGCTGATGGTGTGTGACCATGGACAGGAGCTGGTAAGGATCCTTGAAAAAGAAGGAATTGCGGCAGCGGTCATCGGAAGAACAACTTCGGATCATGCGAAAGCGGTAGTCAATGAAGGAGAAATTTCCTATCTGGAACGTCCAAAGGCAGATGAACTGCTCAAAGTATGATAAATAAGTAAAGGAGTATAAAAATGAGAGAGAAGATTTTAACCTACATAGAAAAAAACAGCCGTGTAAATTTAAAGGATCTGGCGATCCTTCTTGGAACTGATGAAGTGATGGTGGCAAATGAGATCGCAGAAATGGAGAAAGAACATATTATCTGCGGTTATCATACATTGATCGACTGGGATAAAACAGGGGAAGAAAAGGTTACGGCTCTCATCGAAGTAAAAGTTACTCCGCAGAGAGGACAGGGATTTGATAAGATCGCAGAACGTCTTTACAATTATCCGGAAGTAGATTGTGTTTATCTTGTATCCGGCGGTTATGATTTTATGGTCATGATCGAAGGAAAGACGATGAGAAGCGTTGCACAGTTTGTCTCTGATAAACTTTCTCCGCAGGAATGCGTATTGAGTACAGCAACTCATTTTATTTTGAAAAAATATAAAGACCACGGTACTGTTATGGTTCACAGCACACAGGATGAAAGACAGCTGGTGACATTATGAGAAACCCATTATCACAGACCATCGTAAATATTAAGCCTTCGGGCATTCGTAAATTTTTTGACATTGTCAGCGAGATGAAAGATGCCATTTCCCTTGGGGTTGGTGAACCGGATTTTGATACTCCGTGGCATGTCAGAGATGAGGGGATCTACTCTCTGGAAAAAGGGCGTACATTCTATACCTCTAATTCAGGATTAAATGAATTAAAAGAAGAGATCAGCAACTATCTGGACAGACGCTGTCAGGTATCTTACAATCCGAAAAATGAGATCATCGTGACCGTCGGAGGCAGTGAAGGGATCGATATTGCCATGAGAGCAATGCTGGATCCGGGAGATGAAGTGCTGATCCCGCAGCCAAGCTACGTTTCCTATGAACCGTGCTGTCTGCTGGCCGGAGGAAAACCGGTGATCATCGAACTGAAGGCAGAAAATGAGTTCCGTCTCACAAAGCAGGAGCTTTTAGATGCCATTACCGATAAGACAAAACTGCTGGTACTTCCGTTTCCAAACAATCCGACAGGTGCGATCATGGAAAAAGAAGATCTGGAAGCCATTGCAGAAGTCGTGATCGAAAAAGACATTTTTGTGCTCAGCGATGAGATCTATTCAGAACTTTCTTATAAAGGCGATCATGTATCGATCACCAGTCTGCCGGGCATGAAGGAACGAACGATCCTGATCAACGGATTTTCCAAAGCATATGCCATGACCGGCTGGAGACTCGGTTATGCCTGCGGACCGAAAGAGATCATTACACAGATGTTAAAGATCCATCAGTTTGCCATCATGTGTGCACCGACCACAAGCCAGTATGCGGCAATAGAAGCCATGAGAAATGGTGATGAAGATGTCGCACAGATGAGAGAAGCCTATAATCAGAGAAGACGATATCTGATGCATGCGTTTAAAGAAATGGGACTGGAATGTTTTGAACCGTTCGGAGCATTTTATGTATTTCCGTGCATCAAAGAATTTGGCATGACCAGTGAAGAATTTGCTACCAGATTTCTGGAAGAAGAGAAAGTAGCAGTCGTGCCGGGAACGGCATTTGGAGACTGCGGAGAAGGCTATCTTCGTATTTCCTATGCATATTCTCTGGAAAATCTGAAGGTTGCATTAGGCCGTATGGCAAGGTTTATAGAACGATTACGTCAGGAGCAGAAATAATGGCACTTAATATTGTACTTTTTGAGCCGGAAATACCGGCAAATACGGGAAATATCGGAAGAACCTGCGTAGCAACAGGTACCCGTCTTCATCTGATCGAGCCTTTGGGCTTTCGTCTGGATGAAAAATCCATCAAACGTGCAGGAATGGATTACTGGGATCAGCTGGAAGTGATCCGCTATCTTGATTTTGAAGATTTTCTGGAAAAAAATCCGGGAGCAAAGATCTATATGGCAACGACAAAAGCACCGAATGTATATACAGACGTTTCTTATGAACCGGATTGTTATATTATGTTTGGAAAGGAAAGTGCAGGAATCCCGGAAGAGATCCTTGTGGAAAATAAAGAAAACTGTATCCGGATTCCGATGATCGGAGATATCCGTTCCCTGAATTTATCAAATTCGGTAGCAGTCGTACTTTATGAAGCACTCCGTCAGAATCATTTTGATCATATGAGACTGGAAGGCCATCTGACAAAATACGAGTGGTAAGAAGAATATTTACAGTTATGCGGAAAGGGTTTTATGAAAAGAGGATTGTTGAAAATATGTTTCTATATAACAATTTGCAGCTCCATGGTCATGGGGCTCTTTTCGCATTCTTTTTTTGATGTATTTGCGGTCAGTGAAGAAACACAGCAGAAGATCGATGAAGCAGAAGAAGAAAAAGAACAGCTGGAAAATGAACTGGAAGAACAGGAAGAAAAGAAAGATCAGTTAAAAGACAGTAAAAAGAGTGAAGAAGAAAAGCTGAAAGAATTAAAACAGCAATATCGTACACTTGCGTCTGATCTGGAAGCACTGGAGCAAAAAAAGGCAGAAAAGGAAACTGAAATTGCCGAAACAGAAGCGGAACTTGAAAAAACGATCCGTCAGCAGGAAAAGCAGTATGAAGATATGAAGCTGCGGATCCGCTATATGTATGAAACACCGTCAGAATCTATTTTCTCAATGCTTTTAAAAGATTTTGACATCGGAAGGATCCTAAACCGGATCGACAATACGATGCGGATTCAGGAATACGATAGAGAACAGCTGGAAGAGTATGAAGAAAACGCACAAAAGATCAGCGAGCAGAAGCAACTGCTGGAAACGGCAAAAACAGAACTTGAGACACTGATCGGGGATACGGAGCAGAAACAGGAGCAGGTTTCAGATCTTCAGAAAAAGACCAGTGAAAGTATTGAAGATTATCTGGATCAGATTGCAGAGACAGAAGAAAAGATCGGAAATACGGAAGATGCACTGGAAGCAAAATCAGAAGCACTTCAGAAACTCTATCAGCAGGCACAGGCAGAAGAGGAAGCAGAACGGCAAAGACAGGCGGAAGAAGCAGCAAAAAGACTTCAGGAAGCCATTGCCAACGGTTCGATCAGACCGGAGGATTCCGGTATCGTGTATGGGGAACTGAATCTGAATCAGGCGGAGCTGGATATGCTGACTGCCATGATCTACTGTGAAGCCAGAGGGGAATCCTATGAAGGCCAGCTGGCAGTAGGCTACGTGATCACCAACAGGATCCGAAGCAGTAAATTTCCAAATGATCTGGAAAGCGTACTTCGTCAGGGCAAACAGTTTGAACCGGCAGGAAGCGGCCGTTTTGATATCGTGCTGACTGCTTACTGGGAACAGATTCCGGGGATCATCGGGCAGAGTGAATGGAATTCCTGTCAAAAAGCAGCACTGGAATGCGTCAATGGCGAAAGTAATGTAGGAGAATGTCTTTTCTTCAGAACACACGCTCCGGTACCGCAGCTTGCAGAAAATCTCGAAGCAGCCGGTGTGCCGTACTGGATCATTGGCAACCATATTTTTTATTATTCATGGGTGAATTACTAAGAGCAGGTTTGGGGATTTTTTGTAGATCATGTCGGATTTCGAAGGAATAGTTACGGTTCACTTAGATCTCATAAATAGTAACATGGAATCTGCTTTAAAATTCAAAATTTTAGAAAAACACTTGACATTTTATGCAAAGAGGGTTATGATAATAATCGCTTTGTAGCGATGCGTGGCTCAGCTTGGTAGAGCGCTGCGTTCGGGACGCAGAGGTCGCAGGTTCGAATCCTGTCGCATCGATTCTTGGCAGGGGCGCCGTCAACTTTTGAGAAATCAGAGTTGGCGGTCTTTTTTTATGTGAGCAGGGAGAAAAATCGTATGTTCGCATATAGATTTGGCGAGTACTGCGATAACTTGAGAGGTTCGCAAAGTGTGTTTTTCATAGTTCATGGGAAATTTTAAAGAGAAGGTAAGTGACTATTATGAATAATTATATTGAGTATAATGAAAAAATTGTTTTTCATCCGGGATACTACATCAAGGAGATTGTTGATGAAAGTGGTCTTTCGATAGAAGATTTTGCTAACAAGTTAGATATTACTGCCAAAAATCTCTGCATTCTGATAAAAGGAGAACAGGGGTTATCCATTGATATTGCAATGAAATTATCAAGAATGCTTGGAACAAGTGTAGATTATTGGATTAATTTGCAAAAAAATTATGATACATTGATTGCGGAATTTGAATCTTAAAAAGAACTAGTGAGTACCCCTTGGAAACAAATGCTGGTAATTAATTGACATTAGATTCAGAATTTAATATTCTTA
>CAZWLV010000036.1:0-3427 GCA_964634715.1 uncultured Lachnoclostridium sp.
CATGAAGTTCTATATGACCGAATATATCAAAACGAGGCAGCTTACACTGCCCCGATCAATGTCCCGATCCAATAGATCACCCCCAGCACCCAGCTGGTAAAAATCCCATATAAGATCACCGGTCCTGAAATCGTAAAGATCTTACAGCCGATTCCAAACACCTGCCCCTCTTTTTGAAATTCAATGGCCGGTGCTGCTACCGAATTTGCAAATCCGGTGATCGGCACCAATGCTCCCGCTCCGCCAAATTTTGCGATCAACGGATAAATATTTAATCCTGTCAAAACTTCACTGAGCAATACCAGCACAATGGTACAAACCGTTGACGCATCATCCTGATTCATCCCATAGCCTTTTGACAGATTAATGATCCATTGACCGATGGTACAGATAATGCCTCCGACTACAAAAGCATGTATCATTTCCCTTGGCAGGGAATGTGTCGGTGTATACTGTTTTACCTTTTTGTCATATTCCTGTTCGATCTGCTGCTGTATTTCTGTTTTTTGCTTGTCCATATCCTTACTCTCAATACTTTCTCCCCACCTGCTGTTTTTTCATGTAACAAAACTCCTATCCCACAAGAAAAACTGAATGTTTCTCTAATTCCGAAACTCTTTTATCCCTGTTGCAAAGCTTTTATCCAGCATTTTCTAAAAAGGATTTTTCACACTATACAACAATATAATAATAAATAAATGCACCAAAGCTGTGTCCCAGTGCCAATGCCCAAACTGCGGCTGCCAGACCTTTGCGTAAATAAACTCTCCTCATAAAGATTGGGATCGTATCAATGATCTCCGTCAATGCCATCGCCCATGCTCCTACAAAGATACCGCCGAAACTGCCATACAGGATCAGCCACGGATACCCCATCGGGATGTTCCATTCATACAGATACCAGAAAGTTCCCAGCACGCCTCCCAAAGCTACCATATTTTCATAAAGAAGGATCGATCCGGCAGTTCTTGTCTGATGTGCAAATCTGGAAATGATCCCAAGTGCAATGATCAGAGAAAAAAATCCGCCTGCCAGACCTGCTCCTGCACCTAATCCGCAAAGGATCAAAAAAAGATACTTAATCCACATCTTTTTCTTTTCCCCTTCTTCCTACCTGTTTGATCAGAGACTGGTTGACCTGCTGTTCATAGCCTGCCATTTCCACTTCTACCGGTGACGGATCATCTGTCAGATATTTTTTACCCAGATGATTAAAGAAAATGATGATCCCTACGCTGACTCCGATGGAATAAGTGATCTCCAATACGGTAACTCCTGTCGGCTCATAACCCATTACCCACTCATAAACCTTCGCAAAACTTTCATGGGTACTGACATCTTCATTAAATGTCATCATAGCAAACATCGATCCAAAAAATGACATGGCACATACAAAAGCGATCTTCAGCTTTTCCAAAACCGCCGACTGTTTTTTCGGACGATAGCTGACGACAAAATCTGTCTCTCCCAGATTCTGTACCTCTAATTCCGGATAAATTTCATGGATCTTCTGGATCACATACAGCACCGAAACGATCCTGCGGCTGTTTTTTTCACTGTCCATGGAAAAAAGTTTTTCCGTTTTCAAGCGATTTAAAATCTGCGGTTCACTGCATTCCATTTTTGCGATATCTCCGATGGTCACAGACGTTTTTTTCGTTTCATTGGCCTGTTCGATCTTTAAATATAATGTTTTGTTCATACAGAAAGCTCCCATTCGCTGTCATCATTTTTCGGAAGCTCCACAAAGATTTCCCCTTCATAAGATCTGCTCTGTTTTTCCAGATAAAAATAACTGCAAAGATAAACCGCTGCGATCAGCAGGATCAGCGTAACTGCATAGAGATATTTTTTTCCCATAACCTTCACCAACCTTTTTCGATAGAAAAACTCCTGCGTTCCTATCTCTTTTAATGGTAGTATCTGAAAAAAATCAAAATCTTATGCAATTTCTTTCATATAGCGTAAAATCTTTTTTTCCAGTCTGCTGACCTGCACCTGACTGATTCCCAGAATTTCTGCTACCTGATTTTGTGTTTTATTTTCAAAATATCTGAGAATGATCAGTTTTCTGTCACGTTCTTCCAAATGCTCCAGAAGCTGCTGTAAAAACAACTGATCCATCAGCTCTTCCTGTTCATTTTTCTCTGAAGCAACCCTGTCTTTTAAAAAAATCTCCTTTCCGTCACTTTCATAAATACTTTGTTCCATCGAATCTACTTCTATCACTGCTTCCATCGAAAGCACGATTTCTTCCGGATCCATTGAAAGTGCTGCTGCAACTTCTGCGATCTCCGGTTCTCTTCCGAGTTCATTCTGCAGCCGCTCCATCACTTTTTTGATCTTCCATTGATTTTCTTTTAATGTACGGCTGACCTTGATCAGACCGTCATCACGCAAAAAACGTTTGATCTCACCGGAGATCAGTGGTACAGCATAAGTAGAAAATTTCACATCATAATGAAAATCAAACCGGTCAATGGCTCTGATCAGACCGATGGCTCCAATCTGGTAAAGATCCTCTGTTTCATATCCACGTCCCATAAATCTTCGAACCACATTCCAGATCAATCCGGAATGCATCTTTATCAGCTGTTCCTTTGCCCCTTTATCTCCTGCCTGTGACTGTCTGATAAGTTCAAAGGTCTGCTCCATGCCTCAGCCCTGCTTTTCATATCGTCTTCCGATTCTTTTTGTCATGGTCACTGTCGTACCTTCTCCTTTTTTGGATTCTACATGAATGGTATCCATAAAGGCTTCCATAAATACAAATCCCATTCCGGAGCGTTCCAGATCTCTTCTGGTCGTATATAACGGTTCCATCGCTTTGCTGATATCTTCTATTCCCACACCAAAATCTCTTACACTGACCGTCAATGTATCATTTTCCACAGATGCCGTAATCTCGATCTTATGTACTTCATTCTGATAACCATGGATAATAGCGTTCGTAACCGCCTCCGAAATGGCTGTTTTGATATCTGCTACTTCTTCCATGGTCGGATTTAAACGGGTCAGAAATGCTGCCACGACCACTCTGGCAAATGATTCATTAGACGGAATGCTGTCAAATTCCAGTTTCATTTCCTGCTTCATATTAAGACTCCTTTTCTATTGGAATGATTTTGTGAATACCGCTGAGCATCAGGATCTTTTGCATCCGTTCTCCTGCATGCGTGATCAGCACTTCTCCGCCGATCGATTTCATCAGCTTATAACGCCCCATCAAAAGACCGATACCGGAGCTGTCCATAAATACCGTATTTTGAAAGTCAAATTCCAGCTCCCGGATATCTTCCGTCTGCAGTCTTCGGTCTACCAGCTCCCTTACTTCATCTGAAAAACAGTGATCGACTTCCTCCGGAATCTTTACTACCAGTGTTTTTCCCTTTTTTTGTATCATTTTTTCCATATCATAAAACCTCCT
>CAZWLV010000036.1:3527-12859 GCA_964634715.1 uncultured Lachnoclostridium sp.
ACTTGTGCAAGCACAGTATTTTCATCGCTATTCGCGAAAAAAAGAGACCGTGCTTTCGCATGGTCTCCTATCCTTCTAGGTTTTTCTGATGTAAAATTCTTAATGTGTATCCAGATATGCCTGTGCCGTCTGTGCCCTCTGGGTCTCTGCCGGCAAAAGCTCCAGTACTTTTTGATAATATATTTTTGCATTTTCCGTATCGCCAAGATTTTCGTAACATCTTGCCAGATAATATACTGCATAATCATGCTGCGGATTTAATGCTACGACCTTTTCAAGATCGGTTTTTGCTTCTTCGTATTTTCTGGAATTATAGTTCGCTTCCCCTGTCCGGTAAAGCTCCTCGATCACCGTCGCATTGACCGCCGCATTGATCTGGTCATAGATTTCTCTCGCACCTTCTGCGAGACTTTCTGCATCGATCTTTGCCAGTGCTTCTGCTGCACCTTCATAATCTTTTGCTGCTTCCAGCTTTTGAGCTTCAAACAGGACATCATAAGAATCTGCTTTCGCTGCCGCTGCATCTGCTTTTGCTTCTGCCGCTTCTTTTGCAGCATTTGCATTTTCAACTTCTTTATTCAGGTTGTCAATGGTTGCTGTTTTTGCTTCCAGCTGATCACTGTATTCGATCACCTGCTGATTTGCAGAATTATTCGCTGACTGGATCTTTGCAGGTGCAAATACAAACCAGCAGACCGCCATTCCGATGACAAGACCAAACAAAATATCTACTACCACATTCCGCCCGCTGTTTTCCTGTATGCTTTTTGGCTGAATGATCGTTTCATTGCCGCTGGTATAAGTTACGGCATCTTTGCTGATCTTATTCGATCTGCGTTCTCCGCTCTTTCCACGAAGCTGGTCTGTTTCTTTAAAATAGTTCAGTGCCAGTACATTTCCTCTGTCGATATGAAGGACTTTTTTCAGTTCTTTTCTTGCCAGCTCGATCTGATTGGTCTGGATCGCCACCAGTGCCAGCAAAAGATGTGCCGATACAAATTTATCGTGAACGGAAAGCACCTTTTTTAACTGGATCACTGCCAGATCCAGACTTCCCTGACGGGCATACAGCAATGACTGGTTATATTTTTTCAATGCCAGATTATACGCATCTAATTTCCCTGAATTTTTCTGTACGGAATTGATGTAATCATCTGCAATATTATCCTCCGGCTGATAATTTTTGCTGACGATCCATTCTGAAAGTGCTGACACGATGTCACCCATTTCAAAATAAACCAGACCAAGCAGGTTTCTTGCCGGTATATTCTGTTTGTAAACTTTTAAGCTGTTTTTCAAATCTTCCTTCGCACCGGACAGATCACGCACCTGTGCTTTTTCCAATCCCCGGTTATAAAGTGCATTCGAAGCAGAAATCAGCTTTTTATACATTTTCACATTGGTTCCGCATTGATTACAGAAACTGCTCTCTGTCAATGTTGCTCCGCATTTACTACACTTCATTTGCTCTACGCTCCTAATGACGTTCCTTTGTTTCTTTTACGATCTCTTCCATCAGATCTACCATATCAGTCAGATCCTTATTATGAATATTATCTTCGATCTGCTCCACTTCCAGACTTGGATAAAATTTCTTTAATTCTTCTTCAAAATTGATCATGTTCATTTCTCCTTTTCAGATGCATGAAGAAATTCTCTCATTTTGCTTCTTTTTTCAGTTTATCAGTCCGCTGTTTCCAACAGCGTTTTTAACTCTCCTACCAGATAAAGTGATCCTACACAGAAAAGAAGTCCGTCTTCTTTTTCCTGACAGCCCACACGAAAAGCCTCTTCTGCCTTTTCATAAACCTTTACAGGAGCAGTTGTATATTTTCTAAAGATTGCTGCCAGCTCTTCTGCCGGTGTCTTACGATAGCTGTTTACTTCTGTCACGATCACTTCTGCAAACTTCGTTTCATCACAGATTGTTTTTATCATTTTTTCGTAGTCTTTATCGTTGACTGCTGCAAAAACATAGACGATCTTTTTCTCTTCCTGATAAGTACGGACAGTTTTTACAAACTCTGCAACCCCTGCTTCGTTATGTGCACCGTCTAAGATCACACCGTCAAGAACTGTCTCCATTCTTCCCTGCCATTTCATTTTGCGGATCCCTTCCCGGATGATCTGATCCGAGAACTCCTGCTTTTCATCAATGACTTTCAGGGCAGTTACTGCCAGCATGGCATTTTTTACCTGATATTCTGCAATACTTGCAATCTCCAGATTGATAGTTTCATAATACTCAGCAGCTGTAGAAAAATCAATCTTTTTATGGGTGGCAGAATGGATTTTATACATACCGGAATCGACAGGATATGCCTTGCTTTTCAGATTTTCGGCATGTTCTAAGATCACTTCCGTCACATCCTGACGTTCTCCGTCAAAAACGACCGGTACGCCCGGTTTCATGATCCCTGCTTTTTCTCCTGCAATGGCTGCATGGGTATCTCCCAGATATTCCACATGATCTAATCCGATAGAAGTAATGATAGAGATCATCTGATTGTCGATCGCATTAGTTGCATCTTTTTTTCCGCCAAGACCTGTTTCCAATACCAGATATTCTACCTGTTCCTTTTCAAATATGACCATACCGATCAAAAACAGCATTTCAAAATAAGTCGGATGAAAGATTCCGTCTTTTTCTGTTTCTTTTACGATATCCATCACTTTTTCAAAAGCTTCCATAAAAACTTCATCAGAAACCTGCTGCTGATCGATCTGGAAACGTTCATTGATCTTTACCAGATGCGGTGAGGTAAATAATCCTGTTCTCTTTCCTGCACAAGTCAGGATAGATGACAAATAGGCACAGACGGAACCCTTTCCATTTGTGCCTGCCACATGTAAGATCTTCATGGAGCGTTCCGGATTTCCCAGACGCTCCAACAGTCTTTTTGTATTTTCTAACGTATTTTTCTTCGTGAATTTCGGTATTTCGTCGATATAATTCACTGCCTGTTCGTAGGTCATTTTTTTATCTCCTGAGAGTTCGTTTTCTATAAGTTACCTGCCGGATTTTTCTTCCGGCAATTCTTCCGCTGGTGCTTCCACCGGTATCTGAAAATCAGCTGCTTCGTATTTTGGTGCTTCATAAACAACAGACATTTCCTCACTGAGGATCCGCTTGTTCGGTGCAAGCTGTTTGATCTGTACTTCATCACCATCTTCCAGTGTCAGATCTTTCACACGGATCAGATGTTCATTCACAAATCCGGTAGAATAAAATTCACCATTGACATAAACCTTGGACTGGGTCGTAAAGTTTTCACCGAAAATATAAACCTTATCCTGAATCTGCTGTACTTTATCGATCACCTGATCAATGATTCCCATGGTCATTTCCTTCGGCTCATGCTTTCCTTCTTCGCCGTAACCATAGCCTTCTCCGTAAAGAAGGTCATACTGTAAAATTTCCATGTCTTTCTGATAATTTTTGGTTCCTCTTCGGTTCTGATGATACTGAACCATGGAACCTGTATGGATTCCCAGCCGATCTAACACTTCTGCTCCAATCTGGTAAGCACACAACGTCTGATCTTTCTTTTCCAGACCGATATTGTCCCAGATGACATAAGAAGTATCAAACAGATAACGGTTTGTTACATCTTCTTCCGTCAGATCCATCGTCGGCAGATGATCTCCGTAAAATACGATCACACTGTCCTCTCCTGTAGAATCTACTGCTGTGATCAGGTCTTCCACAAACTGATCCATTTCGTGGATCATATTTACATAATATTCCCACTGATTATTCTTTGCCTGTGTAGGAGAACCGCTGACGGTGATCACCGGATCTTCCAGTATTTTCTCCGTCGGATAATCTCCATGTCCCTGTACGGAGATCGCAAAGACATAATCCTGACCTTCCGTAGATTCCAGACAATCCAGAACAGAACCTACGAGAACTTCATCCTTCAGCCAGCCGTTCGGTGTCTGATCGGAAATATCCATATATTCTTTCGATGTATAAGTTTCAAATCCCAGATTTGGAAATACATCTACACGGCTATAAAACGTTGCTTTATTGTTATGAATGGCGTGAGTGCTGTATCCGATATTGCTCAGTGCATACGGTACACTGTCACAGGTCGTTTTCTTCAGGATCGTTTTATGAGGATATTCTCCCGGTCCGAAATAACGCATGTTCATACCGGAGATCGTTTCAAATTCCGTATTGGCTGTTCCGGCACCGACAGATGGTACTTTATAAGCACCGGAAGAATAATTTTCCATAAGTGACCTAAAATACGGGATCGGATCTTCGGAAAATCTCAAATATTCTACGGTTGTCGCATCAAAAAAGGATTCCAGCTGCACAAAAATAATATTCGGCAGATTTTCCGGAACTTCTTCTTCCCAATCCGTAAGTTCTGCGATCTGTTCTTCACTATAACCGTAAGGTTTGTTCATACCGGTTCCTACCAGTGTACAGGAAAAGCAATACGGAAAACCATAATCTTCATACGCAAATGCGATATTTCCAAAATAGGAAGAAATGATCCTGTTTTCCAGTGCCGTTTTCGTACTTGCCGCAAACAAGGCGATCACGGCTGCAAATCCGAGAATATTACGGATATAATGGATCTTTCCCTGATATTTCGGTCCCTTTTTCCAGAAAAGATAAAGAACCGTCAATGCCACTACGACCAGAAGCACATTGGCAAGAAGTTTATCCGGTGACATATACTTGTCCAGAATATCCATCAGATCGTCAAGCAGCTTGATATCCTGTGCCGTAAACGGTGTAACACGGTTGCTTAACACCGTACCGTTCATATAACCGCCATACAGCCAGACCGCTGAAATACCGATCCGGACAAACAATCGTCTCCGAAACAGATAAACGATCATAAATGTCATATAGATCAGCAGCGAATTATACAAAAATACGATCGGACTGTCCGTCATAAATGCAATACTCTCTGCCAGAGAATGTCTTGAAAATGCTTCGATGACCAGTTCCAGAAACATCGCCCACAATCCATGAAAGACCAGTGAATACCGATTCAGGATCAGATTGATCTTTCTGAATTTATCTCCATGATTTTCATAAAATGTTACAAAAGGGGTTTTTATCAGATTGCCCAACTTACGGAAAGGGGCAGAGATAACCCCTGCCGCCATTCTAAACTTTTTTTTCATAATTATCATTTCTCCTCAATGCAAAAACAACTGTTACCGTTCCTGTCTTTTGAGAGCATCGGTTTTGGCTGTTTTCCCATCCCTTATGCCAGCTGAGAAAGTCTTAATTGAACCTGTTCCATCATCTGAGTATATTTCACAAGCTTTTCTTTTTCTTCATCAATCTTGCTCTGCGGAGCTTTGCTTACGAATTTTTCATTACTCAGCATTCCGTTTACTCGTGCCAGCTCTTTTACAAGACGCTGTTCTTCTTTTTTCAGACGTTCGATCTCTTTCTCAATGTCAACCAGTTCTGCAAACGGCATACAGATCTCAACTTCCGGGATCATTGCTGAAACTGCATCTTCTGCAATGCCTGTTTTGTCGCTCTGTACGATAACTTCACTAGCATAACCCAGACTTCCGAAGAAACTGTGACTATTTTCAAAAATATTTCTTAATTTTTCATTTTCTGATACAACAAATACTTTTGCTTTTTTGCTTGGCGGAACATTCATTTCTGAACGCACGTTACGGATAGCACGAACTGCTTCCTTGATGGTCTCTACTGAGAACTCATCATCTGCAAAGTTCCATTCTTCCGTATATTCCGGCCATGAAGAGATCATGATAGACTCTTCATCACATAAGTTACAGAAGATTTCTTCTGTAATGAACGGCATATATGGATGCAGCAGTTTTAATGCATTGATCAGAACTGTTTTTAATGTCCAAAGTGCTGCTGTCTTTGTTTCATCTGCATCATTGTACAGACGTGGTTTTACCATTTCGATATACCAGTCACAGAATTCTTCCCAGATAAAGTCATAGATCTTCTGTACTGCAATACCAAGTTCGAATTTATCCATGTTTGCACTGACTTCTTTTGCCAGTGTATTTACTTTTGATAAGATCCATTTATCTGCACTTGTCAGTGTAGAAAGGTCGATCGTTTCCGGAACATCTGCACTTTCTTCATTCATCATGATGAAACGGGATGCATTCCAGATCTTATTGGCAAAGTTTCTGGAAGCTTCTACTCTTTCCATGTAGAAACGCATATCATTTCCCGGTGCATTTCCGGTGATCAGTGTCAGACGAAGTGCATCTGCACCATACTGATCGATGATCTCTAACGGATCGATACCATTACCAAGAGATTTGCTCATCTTACGTCCCTGAGAGTCACGTACCAGTCCGTGGATCAGTACATGATGGAACGGGCATTTTCCTGTCTGTTCATAACCGGAGAATACCATACGGATAACCCAGAAGAAAATGATGTCATATCCTGTTACGAGAACGTGATTCGGATAGAAATATTCCAGCTCTTCTGTTTTTTCCGGCCAGCCAAGTGTTGAGAACGGCCATAATGCGGAAGAAAACCATGTATCCAGAGAATCCGGATCCTGTGTCATATGAACACAGCCGCATTTCGGACATTTTTCCGGTGCTTCTTTTGCTACGACCATTTCACCGCATTCATCACAGTAATATGCCGGGATTCTGTGTCCCCACCAAAGCTGTCTGGAAATACACCAGTCACGGATATTTTCTAACCAGTGTAAATAAGTCTTATCAAATCTTTCCGGAACGAATGTCAGATCACCGTTTTTGATCGCTTCGATCGCCGGTTTTGCCATTTCTTCCATTTTTACGAACCACTGCTGTTTGATCATTGGTTCTACTGTCGCACCACAACGGTCATGAGTACCTACATTGTGGGAATGCGGAACTGTTTTTACTAAAAGTCCGGCTTCTTCCAGATCTTTTAACAATGCTTTTCTGCATTCGTAGCGATCCATGCCTGCATATTTTCCTGCGAGTTCGTTCATGGTCGCATCATCGTTTAATACAACGATCTCTTCTAAGTTATGACGTTTTCCAACTTCGAAGTCGTTCGGGTCATGTGCCGGAGTGATCTTTACGCAGCCTGTTCCAAATTCTTTATCTACATAGAAGTCTGCGATCACAGGGATCTCACGGTCTGTCATCGGAAGTTTTAATGTTTTTCCGATAATATCCTGATATCTTTCATCATCCGGATTTACGGCAACTGCTGTATCACCAAATAATGTTTCCGGTCTTGTGGTAGCGATCTCTACGAATCTTCCTTCTTCTCCAACTACCGGATAATTGATATGCCAGAAGAAACCGTCCTGTTCTTCATGTTCTACTTCTGCATCAGAGATTGAAGTCTGACATACCGGACACCAGTTGATGATCTTAGATCCTTTATAAATATATCCTTTTTCGTATAATTTCACGAATACTTCCAAAACTGCATCGGAACAGCCCTTGTCCATGGTAAAGCGTTCTCTTTCCCAGTCTGCGGAAGATCCTAACTTTTTCAGCTGGTTAATGATACGGTTTCCGTATTCTTCTTTCCAGTCCCAGCATTTTTCAAGGAATCCTTCTCTTCCGAGATCGTCTTTTTCGATTCCCTGTTTTTTCAGGTTTTCGATTACTTTTACTTCTGTTGCGATAGAAGCGTGGTCTGTACCCGGCTGCCATAATGCATTGTATCCCTGCATTCTCTTATAACGGATCAGGATATCCTGCATCGTGTTATCCAGTGCATGTCCCATATGAAGCTGTCCGGTAATGTTTGGCGGCGGCATCACGATGGTAAATGGTTTTTTACTTCTGTCTACTTCTGCATGGAAGTAGTTCTTATCCATCCATTTTGTATAGATACGATCCTCCATCCCCTTCGGATCATAAGTCTTTGCTAATTCTTTCATGTTAAAATCCTCTTTTCGTTGTTTTATCTAACTTTCCCTGTATATAAAAAGCTGAAGATCTTTGGCATTATCTACACGCTCCATTTTTGCGCCCAGTGCCTGCATCTTTTCTTCAAATCTTTCATAACCACGCTGTACATAATGAATGTCATCAATGATGGTAATTCCTTCTGCTGCCAGTCCTGCAATGACCAGTGCCGCACCTGCTCTAAGATCCGGTGCACTGACTCTGGCACCGCTGAGCTTTTCAACTCCCATGACCACCGCACGGTTGCCTTCTACTTTAATGTTAGCTCCCATTCTTGCCAGTTCATCTACGTATTTAAAACGGTTTTCGAAGATACTCTCCGTTACCATACTGGTTCCTTCTGCCAATGAAAGTGCTGCTGCGATCTGCGGCTGCATATCCGTCGGAAATCCCGGATACGGCAATGTTTTCACTCGTGTCGGCTTTAACGGTTTCCGCCCAATGACACGGATCGCATCATCATGCTCTTCCACGATACAGCCCATTTCCAAAATCTTTGCACTGGCTGCTTCCATATGCTTCGGTATGATATTCTTCACAAGCACATCACCGCCGGTAGCAACTGCCGCGAACATAAACGTTCCTGCTTCGATCTGATCCGGAATGATGGAATATTCTGTACGCTGAAGTGTTTTCACACCCTTGATCCTGATCACATCTGTTCCGGCACCTTTGATATTGGCACCCATGCTGTTTAAAAAGTTTGCAACATCGACCACGTGCGGTTCCTTTGCAACATTTTCAATGACGGTATTGCCTTCTGCCATAGATGCCGCCATCATGATATTGATGGTCGCTCCTACACTTTCCACATCCAGATAAATATGGGCACCATGCAGATGTTCTGCTTTGGCTTTGATAAAGCCTCCTTCGATGACCACTTCTGCACCCAACGCTTCAAAGCCTTTGATATGCTGGTCGATCGGTCTGCTGCCGATGTTGCAGCCTCCCGGAAGCGGAACGGATGCTTCTTTATATTTTCCAAGCAATGCTCCTAATAAATAATAAGATGCCCTGATCTTCTTGATAAATTCATAATCCACGCTGTGAGCACCGATCTTTCCACCGTTGATCCTTGCGGTATGTCTGTCGACACGGATCACGTTGGCACCGATTTCCTGCATGGCTTCTAATAACACGTTAATATCCCTTACGTCGGGAAGATTTTCTATAATTACAGTTTCATCCGTCATAATGGCTGCTGCAATGATCGCCAGTGCTGCATTTTTTGCACCACCGATCTCCACTTCACCTACCAGCGGAATCCCACCTTTGATAATATACTGTTCCACGATTCTACCTCTTAAATCTGTCTAAGGGCAAAAGCCCACCTATACATAGTCTATTATAGCATAAAACCTTCAAAAAGCAACTATGCCGGGATGCAAAAAACAGCCCCTTCGCAAAGGGACTGTTTATACATTTTTACTAAA
>CAZWLV010000037.1:0-4581 GCA_964634715.1 uncultured Lachnoclostridium sp.
CGCGACAGCTCAGTTAATATACCATTTCCTATCGACAAAAGTCAACACATTTTTTAAGAAAAATTCAAAAAGGACAAAATCACAAAAATAACTTTGTCCTTTTTCCATTTTTATATACATTATGTTCAAAGTTCAATCCAGAACTCCACACCATTTGTATAGTTGTTCACGCCATAAGATCCGTTTACCGATTCCATGATCGCTTTTACGATCGACAAACCGATGCCACTGCCGCCGTATTCTCTCGTATGTGCTTTATCAACTTTATAAAATTTTTCCCAGATTCGTTCTTTATCTTCTTCCGGGATTCTTTTACCGGTATTAAACACACTGACTCTGACCTTCTGATCTTTCTGAATTGCTTTGATCTCTATGATCTTGTCACCGTCAAGGTGATTGCATGCATTACTGATATAATTTGTTAAAACTTCTTCAATTTTTAACTCATCACTCCATACATACAACGGTCTTTCCAGTTTCATCTTCAGCGTTCCGCCTTTTTGTTCCACAAGAAGACGGCATGACTGTGCGATCCCTTCTGCCAATTCTGCGATATCAAATCGTTCCATCTGAACATTTTCCTGTCCAAATTCCATTTCGTTTAATGTCAGCAGTTTTTTAACCATCACATTCATTTTTTGTGCTTCGTCAACAATGACATCACAATAAAAGTCTCTGCTTTCCGGATCTTCATTAATTCCGTCACGCAGACCTTCTGCATATCCCTGGATCAATGCAAGAGGCGTTTTCAATTCATGAGAAACATTGGAAAGAAATTCTTTTCTCATTTCATCGATTTTTTCTTTTTTTTCAATGTCTCTGCGAAGTTCATTATTGGCAGTTTTTAATTCTGAAATCGTTTTTTCCAGTGTTTCTGAAAGCTGGTTCATATGTTCTCCCAGCAGATCGATCTCATTTTCTCCCTTGGATTCAAATTTGGCATCAAAATCAAGATCTGTCATACGTTTAGACAACTCTGCCAGTTCCAATACCGGCTTTGTGATCTTTCGGCTGAAAAAATAAATGATAAATGCACTGATCACAATGACAGCCGCTCCAATCTCCATATAAAAGCGATTAGACAGCAAAACACTGTCACGGATACTTTCCAAAGGAGTTCTCATGATAAAGTAATCTCCGCTGTCCAGATTTCCCAGCATTTCCAGATATTCCATATTTGTAATCCTGTCACGGCTCTGACGTATGACATAATCCGATGTTTTTTCCAGAATTTTTGTCATTTCCACGGATTCCTGATCCAGAATGTAATTCCACAACTGAAATTTCAGACGTTCCGGATCACGTGTCGAATAGAACCGAAGTTTGCTGTCCTGCCCCATAACAACGACCGAAATATTATCCGTCATACTGAAATTCTGAATACTTTCCTGAAATTCGTCACTGTCTAGCTTTCCGTCGTTTGCTGCCACATTAAATCTGTGATAAGCATCTATTACCTGTTTTTCTTTATTCTTGATATAATATTTTTCCAAAAATAATCCGCCGCTGAAAAAGATCAGCATCAAAGTTCCCGCCATCACCGTTGTAAAGATCAAGGTCATCTGACGGCGAAAGGATTTTTTCATATAGGATCACCTCATCAATGGATTACTGGATATCCAGAACTTTATATCCCTGATCTTCGATCATTTTTTTCAAAACATCATTTTCAACTGTTTCTGACATTTTTACAACTGCTGTTCCTTCCACATGGCTGACTACAGCTTCTGTTACCTGCGGCATATCTTCCAGTGTTTTTTTCACTCTTGCCTCGCAGTGCGGACACATCATTCCTTCAATCTTCATTGTTTTTTCCATGTTTTTTTCCTCCTTCATGGTACATGCTTGTCTGCATGCTTTATTTTTTTGTTTCTTATCTTTCGTTGTATCATAAATCTTCACAAAATTCAATCTCAGTGCATTACTTACTACACAAAAACTGGACAGACTCATTGCCATTGCCCCAAACATCGGATTTAATTCCCAGCCAAATAATGGTATAAAGAGTCCTGCTGCCAGCGGAATCCCAATGCTGTTATAGAAAAATGCCCAGAAAAGGTTTTCATGGATATTTTTCAAAGCTGCACGGCTCAAACGGATCGCTGCCGGAACATCCATCAGACTGCTCTTCATCAGCACGACATCTGCCGCATCAATGGCAATGTCTGTACCTGCACCTATGGCAATACCAATATCTGCTCTTGTAAGAGCCGGTGCATCATTGATCCCATCTCCGATCATTGCCACTTTTCCCTGTTCTTTCAAACGTCTGATGACAGATTCTTTTTCATTTGGCAAAACACCTGCGATCACTTCATCAACACCTGCCAGTTTTCCGATCGCATTGGCTGTTTTTTCATTATCACCTGTAAGCATGACGACATGGATTCCCATATTTTTCAGCTGTGCGATCGCTTCTGCACTGTCTTCTTTGATCACATCTGCTACCGCTATGATTCCAAGAAATTTATCCTCTTCCGCAAAAAATAATGGTGTTTTTCCTTCTTCTGCCAAGGTTTCATATTTTTTTCTGATCTCAGCTGTTACCGCAATGCTCTTTTGTATATAGGAAAAACTGCCTCCTGCAACTTTTTTCCCTTCAATGATCCCTTCCAGACCGTTACCCGGAAGATTTTGGAAATATTCTGTCTGTTTTCCTGTAGGGATACCGGATTCACGTACATATTTTACGATCGCTCCTGCCAGCGGATGTTCGCTCTTTTCTTCCAAAGCATACGCAATTTCCATTAATTCCTGTTCCGTTACACCTTCTGCCGGACAGATCTCTGTTACTTTCGGTTCACCATTCGTGATCGTACCTGTTTTATCCAGAGCTGCAATCCTTACTTTCCCCGTTTCTTCCAGAGAAGCTGCCGTCTTAAACATAACTCCGTTTTTCGCTCCAACACCATTTCCAACCATGATCGCAACCGGTGTTGCCAGCCCAAGTGCACACGGACAACTGATCACCAGAACAGAAATCCCTCTCGCCAGTGCATATCCTACCGAATGCCCCGTCAAAAGCCACGCTGCCATCGTAATGACCGCCAGTGTGATCACCGTTGGCACAAACACTCCTGATACCTTGTCAGCCACTTTTGCGATCGGTGCTTTTGTCGCTGCGGCATCACTGACCATCTGAATGATCTGGCTGAGTGTCGTATCTTCTCCGACTCTTCTCGCTTCACATTTGATAAATCCTGACTGATTTAAGGTTGCTGCAGAAACAAGATCTCCGGCATTTTTATCCACCGGAATACTTTCTCCGGTAAGTGCAGATTCGTTGACTGCCGTTGTCCCTTCCAAAACAATGCCGTCTACCGGAATATTTTCACCCGGTCTTACAACAAAAATATCACCTTTATTTACTTCATCAATCGAAACTTCTGTTTCTACCCCATCACGCAGAAGCACTGCTGTTTTCGGTGCCAGCTTCATCAGTCCCTTTAATGCATCGGTTGTTTTTCCCTTGGATCTTGCTTCCAGCATTTTTCCTACCGTGATCAGCGTCAGGATCATCGCCGCAGATTCAAAATAAAACTCATGCATATAAGACATGACCAGCACATGATCTCCTTTCATCTGTGCATCTGTCATGGCAAACAGTGCTGCCGTACTGTATACAAATGCAGCTCCGGAACCGAGTGCGACCAGCGTGTCCATATTCGGAGCACCGTTCCAAAGGCTCTTAAAACCACTGATGAAAAATTTTTGATTGATGATCATAACGATCGCAGCCAAAAGAAGCTGCAGCAATCCCATGGCTACGTGATTTTCTTCAAAAAATGCCGGAACCGGCCAGTTCCACATCATATGTCCCATAGAGAAATACATCAATACGATCAAAAATCCCAGTGATGCAAACAATCTCTTTTTCAAAATCGGCGTTTCTTTATCTTTTAACATTTCTTCCTGTGCTGCATAATCCGCACTTCTTTTCTGGCTTTCCGCACCTTTCAGCTGTGCACCATATCCTGCATCGGTCACCGCACGGATCACTTCTTCCGGAGATACATCTCCTTCCACTCCCATAGAATTTGTCAAAAGGCTCACAGAGCAGGAAGTAACTCCCGGTACGCTGCTGACTGCTTTTTCCACTCTGGCACTGCAGGCAGCACAGCTCATTCCTGTAACAATATACTGTTTCATAATTTCCCTTCTTTCTATTCTTTATTTTACTTTCAAAACATGCCCGCTCTTAACACATTTTTCGTAACAAGCCTCGCTCACTCTAACTCTCTAACGCTCATTACTTCATCAACTTCTGTAAAAGTGTTACCAGTTCATCTACTGTTTCTTCTTTCCCATCTTTAATATCCTGTGTCACACAGCTTTTAATATGATTTGCCAGCAGCACTTTATTAAAACTGTTCAGTGCGGCATTGATGGCTGCAACCTGCGTAATGATATCTGTACAATAGGCATCTCTTTCCACCATGGATTTGATCCCCCGAACCTGACCTTCAATCCTGCTTAGCCGGTTGATCAGATCTTTATATTCTTTTTCTGAACGCTCTTTGCTTTTATGAGAGCAGCATTCACATGTTATTTCTGACATTTTTCAGCTCCCTTCTTCTTTTT
>CAZWLV010000037.1:4681-12793 GCA_964634715.1 uncultured Lachnoclostridium sp.
ATAACGCAAAAAAATCCCACACCACACGTTCCTGTGATGTGAGATTTTTTAATTATGGAATGTTTATCTGATGAAATTTATTCCTCTGTAACACCTGTTTCTGCTGTATCTGTTCCTTCAGAAAATTCCGGTGCTGTTTCTTCAGATGTTTCCGGTTTCTCTGTTTCTGTATTCTCAGAGTTTTCCGGTTCCTGTACTTCTGAATTTTCATGATCTTTTGCATCTTCTGTACCATCTGAAATTTCCGGTTCCCCAGATACTTCTTCACCCGGTACTGTTTCTTCCGGCAGCATTTCATCTTCAGATTCTTCCTGATCCGGTTCGATCACTTCTATTTCATCTACAGTATCTTCTGTTTCTGTTACTTCCTCTGTAACTTCTTCTGCAAGCTCTTCTAAAACTTCTTCTACTGTGTTTTCGCCTTCTGCAAGTGTAATACCTTCCAGCATAACAAAACCTTTTACTTCCTGATTATAAGAAGCCTGACCAAGTTTTTCGAAGTTTTTGCTTTCCAGATCCAGTACATACAGATCGATCGTGTGAGTATCTACATACGGACTGTCATTTGTCGTTGTCATAAATACTCTGTTCAGATTTTTACTGTAATACATCGCAATGTCTTCTGTCGCTACAACAGTTCCCTGTGTCCATACAAGTGCTTCGGCTGTTCCATATGTCAGGGAAACTCTGTAAATATAGTCCAGATTTCCATCATAAATGATCATGGAATCTTCGCCGTCAAAGGTCATTGTTGTCGGAAGTGTTACATCCCAAGGTACCTGCATTACAACAGATGCTGCTCCTGTTTCTGCATTTACTTCATATAAATAGCTGCAATAGTTGCCCCATTCATCAGAAACGTATACTAATGCATACAGTTTTCCATTGAATACATTCGCTACAAGACTTCTTAATAAGAAGCTTGGATTTGAGTACCATGCGAAATCACTTAAGTTATCAAGCTGTTCCATCACAGGTGCATCACCGATCTTTTCAATGGTTCCCATGTCTGCCGTGAATTTCCATAAGTAGCCATCTGTTCCTACTGCATAGAAATATCCGTCTGTATTTAAGGTTGCTTTTTCAATTCTGAATGCATCTGTATAATCAGACAACAGTGTTCTATCATTGATTTTTGCCGGTTTTAATACCGGTGATGTTTCGATACCATTTGGATTTAAAATATAAAACTCTACGGTATCATCCATAACAGTTACTTTGCAGATTCCCTGCTTATCAGCATAGGAAACGATCACTTCGGCTGTTCCAACGCCAACAGCTGTAATATTTCCTGCTTCATCTACTGTTACTACATTTTCATCTGATGAAACATAGGTAAATGCCGTATTTGACATTGCTGCACTTAACGGTTCCGTAAATGCTGAAATCTTCTGACTTTCTCCTACGGACATCATTACATTGCTGCTGCTTAATTTAACTGCTTCGATTTCCGGTGTTCCTACATTCATTTCGCCCTTTGGATCAATGTATAAACCGGTTACCTGACAGCCTGAAGAACCAATCTGTCCTAATACCATGGATACCTGATTTTCTGCATCGATCAGGATCAGATTTGCTTCTGAACCAAAGTCAAGATCCCATTTACACTGTGCCCAGTAAATATTTCCGGTGTTATGATCGTATGCCATAGACTGGTATACGTTTGCACTATGTCCGGTATCAAACAGATATTCTTCTGCACCTGTCCGCTTGTCGATTCTGTAGAATGATCCGTTAGAATCCACACCGTAAAGAATACCGTCTGTAGAACAGGTCAGTGCTTTCAATGTAACGCCCTGTTCACCGATCTTATAATAGCTTCCATCTTCAATATTGACTGCATATAAAGACGTATTAGTATCTACATTTCTTACACAGCTTAAAGCGTACATTACGCCTTCAGAATAGTCAAATGCCATATCCGCCATATCCGGATGGTTCATCTTGATTCGTTTTTCTACTTCATATTTTGTAGATTTAGAATTCAATACCAGATACTGGGAATTCATATTATCATATGCATATACTTTTCCGTCGTAGTATTCTGCTGCATCGATCACATAATCTTCTGCATTTGCAAGACCTGTACCTGTTGTCAGGTCACTGTCCTTAAAGGTAGCCCAGATATTGGTTTCTTCATACATAAAGTCATATACAACGAAACCTTTCATGATACCTGCTGATTCATAAACACGTACTACAAATTCTGTTTCATATCCTGCAACTTCTGCAGTTACAACAACGCTTCCCTTGCTCAGTGCTGTGATCACGTTGTCTTCGATGGAAATGATTCCTTCTTCAGAAATATTCCAGTTGATCGTTCTGTCTGTTGCATTTAACGGCTGTACATTCACCGGTGCTGCAATGCTCATTCCGGTTACCATATTTAATGTATCTGTTGTTGCAGTAATGCCTGTAACATCTACCTGCGGTCTTTCCGGAATCTTATCTTCTTCCGGTACTGCATATAAGCCGACAAACTGGCTTCCGCCTGCAACACTGCCCAGTGTCAGTGCTGTACCGTTGATCTGATCGATCAGTGCGATCTGTTCTGCATCTGTACCATTTGCATAGCTGTAATACATATCTCCGGTATTATGGTCATATACCATACTTGTCAGACCTGCAATATGGCTGACTTTCGTTACACCGATCGTTCTTAATGCCAGACTTTCCGTTTCTTCTTCGAAACCAAAATCAAGATCAAAGTCATCATCAGAAGCTGTTAATGGCCATCCGCCATCGATGCCGCCGTCAAATCCGCCGTCTCCATAATTACCGCCAACTGCGGTTCTGTCACCTGTACATTCACACAGATATCCGGTTTCTGTGATCATATAGATCGTACCTTCTGTAGAAATTGCAAGTGCGATCGGCTGTCCGCCCTTTTCATCTTCTACCGGCCAGTCACCTACCTGTTCGATCATACCTGTCTGAAGATCAATATGAACAAGATATGTCATACCATCACCGATTGCCTGTGTCGCAATACCAAACATATAACCGGTAGAATAGTCAAATGCCATATCCTTCATGCTCCATGTGCTGTTGGCATTGGTGATCTTTGTTTCTACATAATTCGTTGGATCGATCTTATAAAATTCTGTTGAATCATTATATGCATAAATAGATCCATCATAATATTCTGCTGCGGAATAAGTTACCCAGCTTAAATCGCTGACAGCTTCTGCTGCTTTCAAACGTCCTGTATTGAAAGAAAGCCACTGATTTGCATATCCGGCATTAGAACCGATGGTAAATCCATACAGATCAGATTTTGGCTGAACTACCAGAATTTCACAGGAAGCTGTTAATTCAGGGAATTCTTTGCTTGCAACGGTAATGGTTGCAGTTCCTTCTTTTTTACCTGTTACAGTTCCTTTAATATCAACAGATGCAATACTGTCATCTGAACTGCTCCAGATCAGTGTACCGGTATTTGCGTACCATGGAGTTGCAGATACGCTAAGATCCGTACTTGTTCCTGAAAGAACTTCTACACTTTCACAAGACATTGCAAGTGATGCTGCAGTTTCTTCCGGAATATCAAATCCTCTGTCATCGAGGTAAATCAGACCATTTAATTCCGGATTATCATCCAGTGATCCTACCAGTGTCATTTCATAGTTCTGATCCAGATCGATCTTGTACAGATGTGATGTTTCATCATTCAGATATGCAGCCCAGTAAATGCTGTTTTCCTTCTGATTATATGTCATAGACTGTACATTCATCGGAGTCAGTCCGGTATCAAGAAGAACTTCTTCTTTCCAGAGTCCTGTTGTTTTATCGATTTCTTTTAACAGACCATCGCTGCCGATACCATATAATCTGCCTTCTGCATCACATGTCAGTGCAAATGGTCTTGCATACCACCATGTATACAATGCACCAAGACCTGTCATTTCACCTGTCAGGATATCGATCTTAACGATTTCATAGGTACCGTCTGAACCGCCTGTATAACCGTATAATACCTGATCTACAGGATCATATGCGATATCTTTGATCTCTACACCATAATCTGCGATCACTGTTCTGTCATCCCATACTCCCGGTGTCAGATATACCAGCTGTCCGCCGGAATTTACTGCCAGCACATATCCATCAATATATTCTGCTGCCTGTAAAGAATAATCCACATAGTATTCGCTGTCCTGTGCTTCTACGACAATGTTTCCTTCCTCACTTCTGTTTTCCGGATCCACTGCTACCCAGCCGTACAGCGTATCATCATAGATCGTATCTGTTGCAACACGGTAAGCATAAAGCAGTTCCGTATTTACTTCCGGAATATTATCCGTTGTTTCTACTTCGTAATAAGTTTCATTGACTGCATAATCACCGAGTACCAGCATAAATTCATTGCCGTAACCGGTAATATCATATCTTTCTGTTACTTCTTCGCCTGCTTTTGAATCTACGGCATATTTGGATTTTACAACTGCACCTGCTTTATTTAAGAAGCAGACTGCTGCAACCTTCTGGTTATCTTTAAATGTAAGATCCAGATACTGTTTTCCGTCTTCTTTGACAACTTCCGCTTTTAATACCTGCGGAGCTTCCGTATCAACCGTAAATGCAACTTCCCATACATCACGCTCATTATTTGACTCATGTTTGTCATAATCCAGCGTTGCTTTTGCTTTCATGAGAACTTTTGTATCGTTTGGAAGTGCTTCTCCGTTCTGATCCGTAAATCCATACATTTCTTCTGCATACTGTGCCTGAATGAACGGAAGCATGGAACCTGCACTGCTGTAATAGTATGTTTTCTGAACCTTATCATAAGTTTCATCATAATATACTTCACCGGTTTCCGCATTTTCATAGCTGATCTCTACCGTATTCGCATTTCTCAGTAAAGAAAGATAGATGTCTTCGATGCCATCTGTGATACCATCATCGTTTGGTGACATTGTCATATTGGCCTGATCAAACGGTTCATCTTCCAGATATGGATTCAGACCCGGCAGCCAGTCACTGCCCTGAATGCTTGTCCAGATGATATTCCAATACTGGCTTGCATTCGATGTATCACTTTCATCCCAGTAATATCCGTCATCAATGATCGGAGCTTCTGTCCAGTCTCCATAGAATCCAAGGTATGGCATAGACAGATCTACATCACCTGTGCTTCTTGCTGTCAGATTCGTAAAGCCTTCTACGTATCCGCCATTTTCATAATATGTATCAAAATATTCTCTGTCTGCTTCTGATAAAGAAACAGAAACAGTTACATCTGCAGTACTGCCTGCTTCTACTTTTAATACCTGATCCGCAAGATCTGCTTCACTTTCTTTTCCTACAAGAGCATCCAGATATGCCTGTACATCGGCACGGTCAGAACCTTCTTCTGCATTTACTTCATATCTGAATTCTGCACCTGTTTCCACATCTTTTGTACCTGCTACGGAAACAAGATAAAGTTCTCTTGCATCATGTGTATCTGTTTTATCATTTCCATCATAGTCATATGTATAGACCATGCTGTCACTGTTTTCTGATGTCGCAGCACTCAATGCTCTCGGAGTTAATGACATAAACTGATATTCGTCATAAACATCTACGTCTTCCGTCTGTGCATTAGTAGACAGATCATAATAGATCGTGCGGTCACCAAAGTTGTTTACATGATAGGTAAAGCTGTAATTTCCTGTTCTTTCAACATCGTCATAAAGTTCTGCTTCCGGCATTTCATTACCATCTACAGACAGATATGCTTTTGTTTTTGTTGCACTGTAAGCATTTGCAAGACCGGATCCCTGCTGTCTTGGAGAATAAGTAATACCGGTTTCTTCATCATATACCACCGGTTCTGATGTACTGATCAGAAGTGAATTCACATAATCATGCAGTTCATCATCTGCCATATCAGGATTTGTTGTCTTTGCATACTGCATTACCAATGCTGAAATACCTGCTACGTTTGGCGTTGCCATGGAAGTACCGCTCATGATACCGTAAGTTCCGCCATCTAAAGTAGAATAAATATTTCCGCCAGGTCCGCTGATATCCGGTTCCAGATTCAGATCCGGAGCTGCACCCCATGATGAGAAATCACTCATTTGTCCGCCGGCATCATTTGGAATCAGTGTTTTTTCCTTTGCTACATAGATCGCAGCATCTGCTGATTCTTCTTTGGCTGCTGCCAGATATTCTCCTGCAGCCAGTGTCACAGAAACACAAGGAATCGTACCTGTACCATCTGTTAAAGCCATATTTAAGGTGCCTGATGTATTATTATAGATGATACATGCTACCGCTCCTGCTTCCTGCGCAAATTCATGCTTGGAAGAGAAGTTTGTAATACCACGCTGTACGACTGCGATCTTGCCTTCTACGCCTGCACTGGTGAAATCTTCCAGTGTCTGACCACAGTTATCTACCATGGCATAGTCATATTCGTTTCCTGCAAGTACGGAGATCGCATTATTGATTCCGTCATTTCCTTCAATATATCCAAACTGTTTACCGTTAACTTCAATATAATTACTCTGGATCTTAACGTTTTCAATACTTGCTACAGAAGTAACATTCTGATAAGTCGCCGGAGAACTGATGATACTGTTATCCGGATTTGATGTAAGGTTGCTGTCTGTTCCCCACATATTTCCTGTACCTGCGGTAGTAGAGTTACCTGCTGCAACAGCAAGGATCGTATTGGTTTCAGCAACACGTGCATAGATTGCATCTACTTCTTCTCCGCCGGAAGTAAAGCCTGCATTAGAACCAAGGCTCATGTTGATCACATCTGCCCCAAGCAGTAATGCATCTTCTACTGATGCAAGAATATCTTCTGCATAAGCTCCTCCATTGGCACCAAAGATTTTCATAACATAAAGCTGTGCATCCGGAGCAACACCCACTGCTTCACCGTTTCCGAGGTCATTTGCCGCTGCAATCCCCGCTACGTGAGTACCATGATCTCCCTGAGAATCTGTGGAATGATTGATCACAGTGCTTTTATCTACATAGTTGAAACCAAAAGCAACTTTATTGCTGCGGTAAACCTGATCTACAGAAAGATTCGGATAAAGGGATGCTGCATTTAATCGATCCAGCACTGCACCTACCGTTTCTTTTGTAGCAGATTCTTCTGTCAGCTTATCTTCTGACATTGCCTGAAAATTCTGATGGTCATCATCAAGACCTGTATCAATGATCGCAATCTTGATTCCTTTTCCGGTATATCCGCTTGCCCATGTATCTTCACGGCCGATCATACCGCCATCTGCGATCGTTCTGGAATGATCGTTCTGTTCCCCATCTGCCACTTCATACATTGGCTGAAGGATAACTTTTTCAACACCTGAAATTTCTTCAATCTCATCGATCATGCCATATGGAACTTCTGCCGCAATACCATTTAACAGCCAGCTGTACTGATATCTGACATTCAGATCTTCACCTTCCAGAACAGTTCTCTCGATCTTTGAGATCACACGATCCTGTTTTGCTTCGATCGTATTCATCTGGAATTCTGTATAAAGGTTCAGCGATGCTTTTGCATCATTTTCAATGACAGAATCGCCTTCTACCATGATAAGGACACGTACCATTTCATCCTCTTCCGGAAGAACTTCGATCTGTTCTTTTTCATTGTCATGCTGAGCATAAAGATCCGTATTATTGATGTTCTTTTCCACTTCTTTCAGTGTCACATCACCAATAGTCTCAACTTCTGCCACCGCAGACTCTTCTTTCTTTTCTGCGGCACGGACAGTACCCATGTTACCAAGAGAAGAAGTTACCATGAAAACTGCCAAAAATGCCGAAAGTACACGTTTAAATTTCATTTTTTCCTTCTCCCTTCTTTTTGAATCCGACTACTGCAAATACGCCTGCTGCCGCTGCTGCCAATACAGCCGGAATCAGGATCTGGCTGTTATCTCCAGTCTTTGCACTGGTACCGGTTGTTGTCGTTTTATTTTCTGATGTTCCATTCTGATTTCCTGAGCCGGTGTTTGTCTTGTTATCAGAATTTCCGGATGAATTAGAGTTGTTTCCATCATTTTTATTACTGCTGTCGGAATTTGAAGAATCATTTTTATTATCTTCTTTTCCATTGTCTGATGAATCGTCTTTATCATCTTTTCCGGAATCATCTTT
>CAZWLV010000038.1:0-12760 GCA_964634715.1 uncultured Lachnoclostridium sp.
ATTGTAACATCTACGTTCTTTGGCGGAACGCTCTGTTTAAAATGAATATTAAAACCGTGAGCAAACATTAACATGTTGCCTTCTTCAAGGTTTGGTTCGATATCTTTTTTGTACATTGCTGCCTGTAATTCATCATTGATCAGGATCATGATGATGTCAGCTCTTTTTGCTGCTTCTGCTGCTGTATAAACTTCAAATCCCTGAGCTTCTGCTTTTGCCCATGATTTACTTCCTTCATAAAGACCAATGATCACATTGCATCCGGATTCTTTTGCATTTAATGCATGTGCATGTCCCTGACTTCCGTAACCGATCACTGCGATCGTCTTTCCTTCTAATAAAGAGAGATTACAATCTTCCTGATAAAAAATTTTTGCCATAATTTTTTTCCTCTTTTCTGCGTTTTATTCACATCACTTCCGGGCATTCATCTCCGAAAGGATTCTATAAGGGCTTTTTTGCCCAGTAAAGCGGATGACCGCTTTGCTCTCTGTTGTTTTTAATCTAATTCCGGATCATACTGATCATAATATACCAGTTTTCCGGTTTCATTAAAGGTCGTATCCGGCACCTTCACATCAAATGTACCACGGGAAAGTCCTGTCAGACCGGTTCTTGCAAGCTCTAAGATCTGATAGCGATCCAGCATATTGATAAATGCTTCCAGCTTTGACTGATTTCCTGTCAGTTCGATCACCAGTGACTCTTTTGCCACGTCAATGATGTTGGCACGGAAGATATTCGCTATGGAGATCACTTCCTGCCGGTCTTTTGCACTGGCTGCAATCTTCAGAAGCAGAAGTTCTCTGCATACCGAAGTTCCCGGATCCAGACGCTTGATATCCAGCACATCTTCCAGTTTTGTCAGTTGTGCTTCGATCTGTCCCAGTACCTGATCGTCTCCGGTGGACACGATAGTCGCTCTGGAAAATCTTGGATCAGCTGTCGTTCCTACTGTCAGACTGTCGATGTTATATCCCCGTCTGGTAAAGAGACCGGAGATCCTGCTTAACATACCTGCCGTATTTGCCATCAAGATTGAAAATACAACTTTTTTCATAATTTCATCTCCTGCCGTTTCTATTCATCAATTTAGCGTTGTAAATTGTGAAATCGTTGTTCTGTTTATCTTAACAAGTTCGTGAGCCAATGTCAACCCAAAGCTTCGCACATTTTTCGGATATATTCCGGTGAAGTTCCGCAGCATCCTCCAAGAACAGATGCACCGCATTCCTGCAGTCTTTTCATACACTTTGCAAAGGTATCTGCATCCATACTGTAATGTGCCTGACCCTTTTCATCAATCTTTGGAACTCCTGCATTTGGCTTGGCAAGGACAGGAATTTCCAGATTTTCTTTCAGATTGCGAACCACTGCTTCTAACTGATCCGGTCCTACGGAGCAGTTGATACCGACCGCATCTGCACCCATTTCCTGCAGTACTACTGCTGCCTCTGTAATATTTCCGCCAAAATACAGATTTCCATCACCTTCGCATGTAAAAGAAAGGGTCAGCGGAAGGGAAGATTCTGCCTGTGCCGCATCACAAAGCACCATGGCTTCTTCTAAAGAAAGCAGTGTTTCCGCAGCCAGATAATCTACGCCGGCTTCACAAAGATATGCGATCTGTTCCTTATAAATATCCAGCAGACGGTCATACGTCATATTTCCAAAAGGCTCCATCGGCTGACTCGTGGTGCTTAAATTTCCTGCCACGTAAGCACGGCCGCCTACTGCTTCTTTTGACATTTTCACATTTTCCAGATTCAGCCTTTTTACTTCTGATTCCAGTCCCATGGAAGCCAGACTAAATCGGTTTGCCAAAAATGTCGGTGCATATACCACCATACTTCCTGCCTCTGCATATTCTTTCTGTAATTTCATCAAAATTTCCGGATGTTCATTTGTCCATACTTCTGAACAGATTCCGGGCATCATACCCATAGTTCTTAATACGGAACCGGTCGCACCGTCTAAGATCAATGAGCCTTTTTTCAAAAGATTTCTAAATTCCTGTTTGTTCATCGTTGTCCTCGTTTGCTATGCAAGCATCATTCTGTCATTTGCAAATTCTCCTCCGCTTGCCTGCTCGAATTTCTGAAGAAGATCTGCTACCGTCAGCTTTTTCTTTTCTTCTCCCTCTGCATCAAAGATCACATGACCTTCATGCATCATAATGATACGATTGCCAAGACGAAGGGCATCTTTCATATTATGAGTGATCATTAACGTTGTCAAATGATTTTCCGTAACGATCTTATCTGTAATATCCAGTACGGTTTTTGCCGTTTTCGGATCCAGCGCCGCTGTATGCTCATCTAAAAGCAGCAGATCCGGTTTTTTCAGCGTTGCCATCAAAAGTGTCAGTGCCTGACGCTGTCCTCCGGAAAGAAGTCCTACTTTGGAAGTCATACGGTCTTCCAGTCCCAGATTCAGCTGTTTTAAAAGCTCTCTGTATCCTTCCCTTTCTTTGGCTGAGATTCCGGAACGCAATGTTCTTGAAAGACCTCTGCGGGATGCCAGAGCCAGATTTTCGTCGATCTGCATCGTTGCCGCTGTCCCAAACATCGGATCCTGAAAAACACGTCCTAAATATTTTGCTCTTTTATATTCCGGAAGTTTTGTAACATCTTTTCCATTGACGATGATCTGACCGCAGTCTACCGGATAAACACCTGCTACAATATTTAACATCGTAGATTTTCCGGCACCGTTTCCGCCGATGACTGTAACAAAATCGCCTTCTTTTAATGTCAGATTCAGTCCTGACAATGCTCTTTTTTCATTTACTGTGCCATAATTAAAAATTTTTGTAACGTTTTTGATCTCCAGCATGTCTACGCTCTCCCTTCTTCCACCATCATGCCTTTTTTCGGCAGTTTACTCTTCCAGAAAGGAATCGCAAGAAATACTGCTACGATCAGTGCTGACAGAAGTTTTAAAAGGTTTGCATCCAGACCAAGTGTGATCACCGTCTGCACAACGATATAATAAATGATCGAACCAAACACAACCGAAAGAAGTTTTAATGCAAAATTCTTAAAGATTTTTCCAAAAACCGCCTCTCCGATGATAACGGCTGCAAGACCGATCACGATCGCTCCACGTCCCATATTGACATCGGCAAACCCCTGATACTGGGAAAGCAGGGCACCGGAAAAAGCTACCAGACCGTTGGAAAGCATGAGTCCCAGTATTTTATTAAAGTTTGTATTGATCCCCTGTGCACGGCTCATGTTCTGATTGGCACCGGTGGCACGGATACCGCAGCCCATCTCTGTTCCAAAGAACCAGTACAGTGCTGCGATCAGTAAGATCACGATGATCCCTACCATGATCATCGGATTATGTAATGCAACTTCTTTAACCCAGCGAAGGGAGATCAGAAGATCGGTATTATTTACATTGACAGACTGGTTTGCCTTGCCCATGATCTTTAAATTAATGGAATATAATCCAAGTTGGGAAAGGATTCCTGCAAGGATTGCCGGAATTCCCATAAAAATGTGAAAAACTCCGGTAAGCAGCCCTGTAAGAACGCCTGCTGCAAATGCCATCGCAACCGATGCCCAGAGATTCCATCCGTTTAAGATACACATGACTCCTACGGCACCGCCTGTGGCAAACGATCCGTCAACCGTCAGATCCGCAATATCTAAGATTCTGTAGGTAAGATATACCCCAATGGCCATGATCCCCCAGATCAGACCTTGTGAAACTGCCCCCGGAAGGGCACTGAATAACTGACTTAAAACTATCATAACAATTCTCTTCTCCTGACAAATTTTCTGTTTCCTGTATTTTGATAAAGCACAAGGGAGAATGATCCATTCTCCCCTGATATTCATTCTATGTAATGTACCAATGCCTGATGCTTTTAAAATCCTGATGGATCTTAATCCTCAATGGCTTCATATCCTTCCATTGGCGGAATTCCAAGAGCATCACAGATCGTTTGGTTATATTTCTTTGTAGTCGTCGTATATTCGATCGGCATCGTAGAAATATCAGCACCTTCGCCAAGGATCTGAACTGCCATAAGACCTGTCGTATATCCAAGATCATAGTAGCTGATGGAAAGTGTCGCTACACCGCAGCCTTTGCAGATTCCTTCTTCTCCTGCAATGACCGGAACACCTGCTGTCTGACAGATTGAATCGATGATTCCTGTATTTGCTGCAACCGTATTGTCTGTCGGAACATAGATCACATCATTGTTTTCTGCCGCTGTCGTACATACGGAAGAAAGATCATTTGAATCCGAGAAAGAATACAAGGTGGCATTGATGCCTGCTTCTTCCAGATTTTCTTTTACTACATCCACCTGATACTGACTGTTTGCTTCTGCCGAGCAATAGATCAGTCCCACGTTTTTGGCTTCCGGGAACCATTCTGTGATCATCGCAGCCTGTTCATCTAACGGTGCAAGATCTGAAGTTCCTGAAACATTCCCTCCGACAACTCCATCAAAATCATCAATGGCAAGTGCAACTCCGTATTCTGTAACAGAAGTTCCCAAAATCGGAATCTCTGCCGTTGCTGCCGTTGCCGCCTGAAGTGCCGGTGTTGCATTAGCCATGATCAGATCTACACCATTCGAAACAAACTGGTTCGCAATGGTCGAACATGTATTAGAATCATTCTGTCCGTTCTGAACATCAAATTCTACCGCATCTTCTCCAAGACCATCTTTTACTGCCTGCATAAATCCTTCCGTCGCTGCATCCAGTGCTTCGTGTTCTACAAGCTGAACAATCCCGATCTTATAAACATCTCCTGTACTTTCTCCTGTGCTTCCTGCATCTCCTGCCGGTGCTTCTGAGCTTCCGCAGGCGGTCAGTCCAAATGCCAGCGTCATTGCCATCATGATTACTGTCAACTTTTTCATAATGTTTCCCTCACTTATCCCAATCTCTTTAATGCTTCAACGCTTTTGCGTGTTAAAGCATCAACTGTAGACAGAATACACCAGTATCATGATGAAGTCAAGTTATTTTTAAAAATTTCTTCCGCCGCCGCCATGACTTCTTCCGCCGGAAGAGTGATGAACAGAGCTTCCGCTGCTATGTCCGCCTCCGGAATGCTCATCATCTCGTGGAATCCTGCGGTGTGTTACCATCGTATTGATCAGATGATCTTCCCGGACAGTCAGTTCTACTTCCGAATCCGTATAAGCATCATAATGAAAATCTTCGAATTTTAACTGATACTTCGCTTTGACAAAAAGCATCGCTCCGCCTGCTGCTGCCAGTCCGGCGATCAAAGCGATCAGGCATTCCATCGGCGTGATCTGATATTTCGGCTTATACGGATCAATTTCGCCTGTTTCCGTATCATAATTATATTGATCGGAAGGAATTCCCTTTTTCAGATAAGATACCGTTCCTTCTAAAAAACTTTCAAACGTACCAAAATAATCTCCTTCAGATACATAACCGTAAGCATCATCTAAAAGATTTTCGATCCGCTGATCTGTCAGATAACGGATCGCTATTCCTGACGTAGACAAATAAATTTCCCTATGCTCCATATCGATCAGATACAGTACCCCGTCTTCCTGTGTGTTTTCCGGAAAATGAAGATCATAAAAATCGTCTGCATAATCTCCTGCCGTCTTTCCTTCGGTATCTTCTGTCGTTACGATCAGAAAATTCATCTGCCAGTCTGCCATATAACGCTCTGTCAGTTTTTCTAATGCCTCTTCTTCCTCCGCAGATAACAGATCTGCCTGATCATAAACTGTAATTTCCTTTGCCGATACCCCTAAACTACTGCACAAAACAGCACAGAAAAGAAACAGCATCATCCATTTTCTTACAAATTTCATAAAAGCAGTCCTCCTATCATAAAGATTGCAAACACAACTCCAAAGATCACTGCTCCAAGGATGAAAAGTTTTTTATGATCCACCGGAAGTTTTCCTATGATCTCGCCTGTCTGTCCGTTCATGGCAAAATAATACACCTGATTACCTTTTTCCCTGTAAGTCAGCACCCATACCGGAAGCAATGTATAGGAAAACTTTTCCCATGCCGTTCTGCTGCCGCTGCTGTCCACAGAAAAATGCTGATATCTGTCCACCGTATCACGCATACGTTTTTTTGTATATTTTTCGATCTCGTCATGGATTTCCTGATGGAGGCTGTTGTTTTCAATATCCCGCTTTTCTGCCTGAAAACCGGAAAGATATCCCATATGAAACGGCTCCAGTTCCTGAAAATGATATGGAAAAATCCCTTTTAAAAGAGCTGTCTGTGCTTTTTGAAGGGCTGTCTTCGGCAAATGATGGAACTGTACCTTGCCGCTTCGCCGTACTGCATACGTTTTTGTCTCCGTATATTCCAGATCACCGGCACGCCAGACTCTGATATTTCTCGCTGTTCCATTTAAATAGCTGTCATTTTCACAGTCATAAAGCCAATATGGAAAATAAACGCCCGTCATCTTTTCCATCTGACGTTTTGAATAAAATCCTTTCGGAACAAACTTCTTTTTCTGAATCCATTCCTGAAACTGTTTCATCGCTTCTTCCTTCGGAATCTTAAACGGAATGATCCCGTCCGGAAGATATTCTCCCTGAAGTTTTCCTGTTAAAACCACAGGATTATGACAATAAAAACAGAAGGTAGCCGCAGTGGTCTCTTCTGTCACGATCTCTGCTCCACAGCTCGGACAGTGATAAACAACTGCAGCTCCCTCCGTATGTTTCTCATGTTCTGTTTTCTCTTCAGGCTCATTTTGTTCTTTATCCTGCGTATCGGCAGTCAGTTCTTCTTCCGTAAATTTTGAAAGACAATATTCACAGACATAATTACCGGATTCCGGATCAAATACCAGACCGCCATCACAGTTCGGACATTTATATGTAATTACAGACATTATCTTCTAGCCTTTCCGCACTCCTGACAAAACTTTCCTGTATTTTTTGCTCCACACTCGCAGATCCATTCTGCTGCCGGAGCCGGTCTTCCGCATTCACTGCAGAATTTCCCTGTGTTTTTGGTTCCGCATTCGCAGATCCATTCTGCTCTCGGAGCCGGTTTTCCGCATTCACTGCAAAATTTCCCTGTATTTTGAGTTCCACAGGAGCATTTCCATCCTTCTGCTTTTGAAGCTGCCTGCTGCATCTGCATTTGTGCCATATTGTTAGCAGATGCCTGACTCATAAAGCTGCCGCTCATGTTCATACCGACACCCATTCCCATAAAAGCTGCACCTGCTCCGGCACTGTTAGATCCTGCCGCTTCCATACCTCTTGCAACAGCACCCTGCACGTAACCTTCCCGTACCAGTGGATCAGAAAGCATCGCACCCTCATTTCGCATATTGATCAGTTTCTGAGACTTCTCATCATAGGAAATGCTTGCGATCCCTACTGAAATGATCTCCATTCCACGCAGCTGTTTCCATTCCTCATCCAGAATTTCTGACATATACTTTCCAAGTTCACGCCCTTTTGCCTGAATATGGGAAATACGGATTCCGTCAACAGACATCTGTCCGATGGCTGACTGAAGTGCTTCTAAAAATTCTGCCAAATATTGTTCACTGATATCTGCAAATTTGACCACTGCACGGTTTTTCGGAACTGCTTCTTTGTAAAAAAGGATCGGATCCGTAATCTTCACGGAATAATTTCCATGTGCACGTAAAAACAATTCTGCATTGTAGAAATTATCAAAATAATTTACCGGATTTCTCGTGCCAAATCTTAAGCCTTTGATCTCCTGAAGATTGATAAAAAATACTTTCTGCTTCTGCGGTGTTTTTCCTCCGAATTTGATCCTGTCAAATGATTCTTCCAAAACAGAACCAAACTCACCGTTAAACAATGACGGCATCGAAGCATTATCTACTTTATAATATCCTTCTTCCGCAGTATAATCGATGATCTTTCCGCCATCTACCAGAAGCATGAACTGGTTGCTGTATACATGAATAACAGATCCATTGGTCACTGTTCCGTCAGAGCCTCTGACGTTTTCTCCCTTACGGATCTTGACTCCTTCGCAAAAAACAGTATCATCTCCCATATCTGCTGCTTCAATGACTTCCAGCCACTGATCTGCAAGACTTCCTTTTGCTGCATTTAACGCTGCTCTGATAATTCCCATATGACAGAACCTCCTTTATTTTTCCCATGGCAGAAGCGGATTTTCGATCTTCTTATCTCGAACCATCAGTTCCCTGACCGCTTCCTCTGCTGATTTTCCTTCAAAAAGCACCTGATTGACCTGTTCGATGATCGGCATATGCACCTCATATTTTTCTGCCAGTTTCAGTGCTGCCTTTGCCGAATACACACCTTCTACGACCATTTTCACTTCATCCATCGCTTCCTGCATCTGATACCCCTGACCGATCAGGATCCCGGCTCTTCTGTTTCTGGAATGTTTGCTTGCACAGGTTACGATCAGATCTCCGATACCTGTCAGACCATAAAATGTTTCCTGATAACCGCCCATAGCGGCTCCCAGACGGCTCATTTCTGCGATCCCACGAGTGATCAGGGCTGCTTTTGTATTATCTCCATAGCCAAGCCCGTCTGCTGCACCTGCTGCCAGTGCAATGACATTCTTCAAAGCACCGCCAATCTCAATTCCCAGCATATCCGGACTGGTATAAACACGAAAAACTTCATTCATAAAAACATTCTGGATGATCTCTGCCGTTTTACGGTCTTTTGCACCGGCTACCACGGTCGTAGGGATCCGTCTGCTGACTTCTTCTGCATGACTTGGACCGGAAAGGACTGCCACATTTGCCCTTGGCAGTTCTTCGCTGATCACATCCGTCATGATCTTCAATGTACTTTCTTCGATTCCCTTGCTGACATTTACAATGATCTGACCTTCATGACTGTAAGGTGCCATTTTTGCCGCCGTATTTCGGATATGTACCGACGGTACACCCAGAATCACCATTTCTTTCTCTTTCACAGCCGTTTCCATATCGGCTGTGATCTCAAGACGTTCCGGCAGTGTTACCCCCGGAAGCTTCTCTGCATTTTCACGAGTTTCTCTTAACTGTCTGGCTTTTTCTTCTCTGGAAGACCATAAAGTCACTTCATGACCATTTTTTTCTAACACAAGTGCGAGTGCCGTTCCCCAGCTTCCTGCACCTACAACTCCTATCTTTGCCACTTTTTTCCTCCTGAATCAACACACACCCTCTGCTGCTCTCGTTACCATTCTCTTCGTTTTCGATCATTTTGAAAAAATCTTATTTTCCGTTCCCTTTAAAAGACGGCGGATATTGGCACGATGTCTGAAAATCGCCATTCCAGCTAAAAGTACTGCAAGAATATACATTTCATTTAATGCTGCACTGCTCATATGATAATCTCCATGCTGTCCGAAAATGATCATAAAAAGAACCATCTCCACTACCACTGCGATGGAACCTAAAGATACATACCGTGTCAGCAGAACGATCAGTACAAATGTGATCAGAGCGATCACTGCAATGCGGATATCAAAAACAGTCAAAAGACCTGCGGTACATGCGATTCCTTTACCGCCTGAAAAATTCAGCTGGATCGGGAAATTATGTCCCAAAATACATCCTGCCGCACCATAAAGACCGATCAAAGGCAGGATATTTTCTGCGGAATTGCGGAACAGAAACTGTACAGTTAAAAAAGCTGCAAAACATTTCAGAAAATCTCCTAAAAATACGATCGCTCCGGCTTTTTTTCCAAGGACTCTTAACGCATTCGTCGTACCTGCATTCCCGCTTCCGTGTTCCCGGATATCGATCCCATTCATTTTCCCATAAATATAGGCTGTCTGAATGATCCCAAACAGATATCCGATCAAAAGACTCATGATTCTGGGAAACATTATTCATTCTCCTTTCGTTCACGGATAATGAATCTTAAAGAAGTTCCCTTAAATCCAAACGTATCACGGATCTTATTTTCCAGATATCTTGTATAAGAGAAATGCATCAGCTGCTTGTCATTTACGAAGATTACAAATGTAGGCGGTTTTACAGCCACCTGTGTTGTATAGTAAATTTTTAATCGTTTTCCTTTATCTGAAGGCGGCTGCTGTAATGCAACTGCTTCTGTAATGATCTCATTTAAGACACCTGTTGCAATACGAAGTGTCTGATTTTCAATGACCATATCAATGGTTTCAAAAAGCTTCGGAAGTCTCTGTCCTGTCACTGCTGATACAAATACCATCTCTGCATAAGGCATATAAGAAAGTGTTTCACGGATCTTATTCTGGAATTCATAGATCGTTTTATCATTTTTCTCAATGGCATCCCATTTATTGACTACGATCACGATCCCTTTCCCGCGGTCATGAGCGATCCCGGCGATTTTTGCATCCTGCTCTGTGATCCCTTCTGTAGCATCGATCACCATCAGAACCACATCGGCTCTTTCCACGGCTGATACGGTACGGATAATGCTGTATCGTTCCAGTTCTTCCTTTACTTTATTCTTTCTTCGAAGTCCTGCGGTATCGATAAATACATATTCTTTTCCGTTATAAAGAATATCTGTATCGATCGCATCACGGGTCGTACCTGCAACATTCGATACGATCACGCGGTTTTCCCCTGTCAGTTTGTTGATGATCGAAGATTTTCCTACATTTGGTTTTCCTACGATGGCAATCTTTGGACGTTCATCCTCTTCTTCTTCCTCTGCATCTTCCGGAAAATATTTGATCACTTCATCCAGCATATCACCAATTCCCTGACGGTTTGCTGCTGAGATTGGCATCGGATCACCGATTCCAAGATTATAAAATTCGTATACATCTGCGATAAATTTCTGATAACTGTCTACTTTATTTACGCAAAGAACAACCGGTTTTTTAGAACGTCTCAGCATATCAGCCACTTTTCCGTCAGAATCGACCAGTCCCTGCTTTACATCTGTCATAAAGATGATCACATCTGCCGTATCGATCGCAATCTGTGCCTGTTCTCTCATCTGAGATAAGATGATATCTCCTGAATCCGGTTCAATACCACCGGTATCGATCAGGGTAAAATTGTGGTTCAGCCATGTAACATCCGCATAAATACGGTCACGTGTTACACCCGGTGTATCTTTTACGATGGAGATATTCTCTCCTGCTAATGCATTAAACAGCGTGGATTTTCCTACGTTTGGTCTTCCCACCACTGCAACGATTGGTTTACTCATTTTTTATCCTCACTTCTTTTTATTTGCTATGTGTAAAACTCAGTTTTTTGATCCTGAGCAGTTTCTCAAATGCTGTTATCTTTCACTTAAAATGTGTTCTAATAACGCAGATCCTTCCGAATCTACGATCTCTATCGGGATCTGCAGAGATTCTGATAATTCATCTACCGTAATGTCATCTAAGAATACGTTTTCACCACTTCTGAGCATATGACATGGAAGCAGGAGTTTTTCTCCTAACGGCTGATCTTTCAGCTGTTTTTTCAGATCCTGTCCTGTGATCAGACCGGCGACCGTGATCATTTCCCCGAAAAATTCGTTGGTGATCTCATATACGTATACTTCTGTCCCCGGATATTTTTCTGTCAGTTTTTCCATTAGACCGCTGATAAAAGGTGCTGCCAGTTTTCCTGTCGCTATAGAAACCTTTCTTGGCAGGGCATCTCCTTCTTTTTCTTCCAGTGCCTGCTGAAATTCTGTATCCAGAAGACGCATCATTCCCACACCGTTTTCTAACTGCAGATATCCATCATAAGATATTTCTTCCGGAAGTTCTTCTTCTGCCAGAAGATACCACTCATCACTGGCATGAACAAAATGGATCCCATGCTCTGCATAAGCCTTTTCCTGCCAGCGTTCGATCTGTCTTAATACCTGCTTTGCATCTTCCTTTTCAAATGGTTCCAACGGTTCCAATCCTTCACGGAATTTACTCAATCCAACCGGAACGACCGAAACACTCTGAAGTGTCGGCACATAACGGTACAGTTCTTTAAGAGAATATTCTAATTCTTCTTTGTCATTCCAGTTTTTGCAAAGAACGATCTGACCATTGATCGTAATCCCTGCTTCCACCAGTCTGTCAACGATCTTCAATGCATCACCCGCAAAACGGTTATGAAGCATTTTGCAGCGAAGTTCCGGATTCATGGTCTGGAAAGAGATATTGATCGGAGATAATTTATATCTGATGATCCTTTCCACATCATGTTCGCTTAAATTCGTCAGTGTTACGTAATTTCCCTGTAAAAAGGAAAGTCTTGTATCGTCATCTTTAAAATAAAGTGTTTCTCGCATTCCCGGAGGCATCTGATCGATAAAACAGAAAATACATTTGTTTGTACAATGTCTGTAATCATCCATCATACCGTTTTCAAACGTCACTCCCAGATCTTCTTCGAATTCCTTTTCGATCTCCAGCTCCCATTCTTCTCCGTCAGCTTTACGGATCAGAAGTTCCACGTATTCTTCATTCATCAAATAATGATAATCAAAGGCATCTTCTATTTTATGTCCATTGATCTCTAAAAGCATATCCCCCGGTTCCAGCTCCAGTTCTTCTGCAATACTTCCCGGTTCTACACTTGCAATCACATGTAAATGTTCTTTCATCTTTTCACCTTTTTCCATTCATGCAGAAAAGCAAACACTCCCCCACATTTTCAAATCATACGCTTTCACTATAATATATTTGCCGAAAAAAAGCAACTTATGAAAAGAGGGTGTCCGCAATGGACACCCTCTGATCTGAGTAAACTCAAGTTTTATTTTGTATCGAAATTATCTTTTGATGATCTCGTCTGCACTTTCCAG
>CAZWLV010000039.1:0-12590 GCA_964634715.1 uncultured Lachnoclostridium sp.
TTAGAGATCACACCGGGAATGCTTGCATTAGAGCCTTGCAGCGGCGGAATTGTAGTGACGGATCCGAATACGGGAGATGTACTTGCCTGTGTGACTTATCCGGGATTTGATAATAACCGTCTGACCAATACGATGGAAGCTGATTATTACAGTCAGTTGTTAAATGATAATTCCAGACCGATGTACAGCCGTGCGACACAGGAAAGAACGGCACCGGGATCTACATTTAAGCCTTTGACGGCCATTGCAGGTTTGTCAGAAGGTGTGATCACAACGTCACTTTCCAATACGATCACCTGTACCGGTGTATTTACCAAAGTTGATAACCAGCCGAAGTGCTGGGTATTTACGCAGCGTGGCGGATCACATGGAGCTGAAAATGTCATTGATGCCATCAAAGATTCCTGCAACTGCTATTTTTATGAGGTCGGATATCGTCTTGGAAGTACCGGAAATGGTCTTTCTAACGATCTCGGTCTTGAAAAACTTGCAAAATATGCAAGAATGTTCGGTCTGGGGGAAAAATCAGGAATTGAGCTGGAAGAAAGTGAACCGCAGATTTCAGACGAAACGATCGTACCGTCTGCGATCGGACAGGGACGGCATAACTATACCGTTACCCAGCTTGCAAAATATGTTTCTACGATCGCAAATGGCGGTACCTGTTATAACCTGTCACTTCTTGATAAAGTAACAGATTCTGCCGGAAATTTAGTTGAAGAATATGAATCAACGGTGTATAATAAATTAGATGTACCACAGGAATATATGAACACGATTCAGGAAGGAATGAAAGCATATGCGATGAATTCCAGTGCCGTAAACAGTATCGGGATCTCCAGTGCCGGAAAGACAGGTACTGCGGAACAGTCCGTAAATCATCCAAACCATTCACTGTTTATCGGCTATGCACCGTATGAAGATCCTGAAATCGCAGTTACGGTTCGAATTGCCAATGGTTATACGTCTGCGAACGCCGCATCGATCGCAGCGGATATTTATAAGTACTATTTTGAACTTGTAGAAGAAAACGAACTGTTGAGCGGAGAAGCTTCTGCTTCCAGTGGGACAGTCGCAGGAGATTAATGAGGGAAGTTATGGAACAGCCAGTAGTAATAAAAAGCAACAGATACGGTCTTACCGTATGTCTTGATAAAGAGCTTGATTTTGAAACTTTGCGGAAAGTTGTTGCAGAGAAATTTTCAGAATCTAAAAAATTTTTCAAAGGTGCAGAACTTGCTATTGCCTTTGAGGGCAGAGTTTTGACACAGGAAGAACAGATTCTTCTGGTACAGGAGATTGTTGATCATGCAGGTATTAAAGTACCATGCATTGTTGATGTGGATGCTGCAAAAGAAGCAGTGATGAAACAGGCGGTCGATCACACGAAAACACCGGTTCATACACAAGATGGCGGTGATGGGAAATTTTATAAAGGTACGCTCCGTTCAGGACAGGTATTGGAATCAGAAACGAGCATCATCGTGCTGGGGGACGTGAATCCGGGAGCAACGGTCGTATCGAAAGGGAATGTAGTGGTTCTGGGAAGTTTAAAAGGAAGTATCTATGTAGGTGCCGGAGGCAATGAAAACACATTTGTTGCCGCATTATCCATGGATCCAATGCAGATCCGTATTGCAGATCATATTGCACGAAATTCAGATGAGTCCGATAAAAAAGAGAAGAAAAAGTTTCTCAAGAAAAAGGACAAGGCAGATGGAGAGCCGATGATCGCATACGTGGAAGCTGGAAATATATATATTGAACCAATTACAAAAGAAGTTTTAGCTGATATTAATATATAACTGATGGAGGAGTAAAAAATGAGTGAAGTAATTGTAATCACATCCGGAAAAGGCGGCGTAGGAAAAACGACTACCACTGCCAATTTAGGTACAGGGCTTGCAAAATTAGATAAAAAGGTTGTTATGATCGATACAGATATCGGACTTCGTAACCTTGATGTTGTTATGGGACTGGAAAATCGTATCGTGTACAATCTTGTCGATGTTGTAGAAGGAAACTGCCGGATCAAACAGGCACTGATCAGAGACAAACGTTATCCGAACCTGTATCTGCTTCCGTCAGCACAGACAAGAGATAAAACTTCTGTAAATCCTGAACAGATGGTGAAGCTGATCAGTGAATTACGTGAAGAATTCGATTACATACTGCTTGACTGCCCGGCAGGAATCGAACAGGGCTTTAAAAATGCGATCGCAGCAGCGGACAGAGCATTGATCGTTACAACACCGGAAATCTCTCCGGTCAGAGATGCAGACCGTATCATTGGTCTTCTGGAAGCAAACGAGATCCATAAGATCGACCTGATCGTGAACCGCATCCGTACAGATATGGTAAAACGAGGCGAGATGATGTCTATTGAAGATGTGATCGAAATCCTTGCCATTGATCTGATCGGTGCAGTTCCTGATGATGATAATATTGTAATCACTACAAATCAGGGAGAACCTTGTGTCGGAGACAGTTCTTTGGCAGGACAGGCATATATGAATATCTGTCATCGTGTTATGGGTGAAAAAGTTGAGCTTCTTGACCTTGACGTTAAAGAAGGATTTTTCAAAAAGCTTTCAAAGCTTTTTAAATAAGAGGGGGTAGCAAGATGGCATTGTTGGATTTTTTTAAGAAAAAGTCATCAGGAAGCATGGCAAAAGACCGTCTGAAATTATTGCTGATCTCAGACCGTGCGAACTGCTCTCCTGAAATTATGGAAGCAATTAAAAATGATATTATTAAAGTGATTTCCAAATATATGGAAATCGACTGTGAAGCTTTGGATATCCAGATCACGCAGACGGAGTCAGAAGGTTCTAACGGAACAGTTCCGGCTCTTTGTGCCAATATCCCGATTCTGGATATGAAACAGAAAAAAGATTAAGGAGTATTATGTTTAAACAGTACCAGTTCCGCAATTATCGAATCAAATTAATCATTCTTGTCTATCTACTGACAACAATTGGAATTTTGGTCATTGGAAGTGCTGAAAAGAGTTATCAGAGCCAGCAGATCCTTGGATTGGTATTGGGGACTGCAGCAATGCTTGTGTGTTCATTGATCGATTATAATGTCTTTATGAACCTGCACTGGCTGGTTTATCTGGCGAATGTATTGCTGCTGATCATCGTTTTGTCACCGTTGGGAAAAGAAGTAAAGGGAGCACAGCGCTGGATCGATCTGAAAGTGTTTCAGATTCAGCCATCAGAGCTGGCAAAGATCCTTTTGATCTTGTTTTTTTCAAAGTTTTTTTCTGACAGGCATGAACGAATCAACGACTTAAAGACCATTGCAGTTTCTCTGATCCTGTTTGCAATACCGGCAGTATTGATCTTAAAAGAACCGGATCTTTCTACAACGATCACGATCACACTTGTTTTTTGTGCGATGATCTTTGTGACAGGATTCAGTTATCGTTATATTGGCGGAATGATCGCTGTCATTGCTCCGGTTGCCCTTGTTTTTCTGGCATATGTTATCAGAGATGACCAGAAAATTTTAAAATCTTATCAGCGTGACCGAATCATGGCGTGGCTGAATCCTTCGAAATTTGCAAATGATGCTTATCAGCAGCAAAATTCGATCATGGCCATCGGTTCCGGACAGCTGGCAGGAAAAGGGCTGAACAATGATGCTGTGGCATCAGTAAAAAATGCAAATTATATTGCAGAGCCGCAGACAGATTTTATTTTCGCAGTTGCAGGAGAAGAATTAGGATTTATCGGAACTGCAGCAATTATCATCCTCTTATTATTGATCGTTATTGAAATCATAATGATCGGCAGAAATGCAAAAGATTTGGCCGGAAACCTGATCTGCTGCGGAGTAGCATCATGGATCGGTTTTCAGAGCTTTATCAATATATGTGTGGCAACCGGACTAATGCCAAACACCGGTGTTCCATTGCCTTTTGTCAGCTATGGTCTGACTTCTCTGGCCTCGTTGTACATTGCAATCGGAATCGTGTTAAATGTTGGTCTACAGCCAAGAAAATATTAAGAGAAGGGGGAATTTTCCAAATGAATATTGGTTTGATCGCTCATGATGCAAAGAAAAAACTGATGCAGAACTTCTGTATTGCTTACAGAGGTATTTTATGCAAAAATGAGCTGTATGCGACAGGTACCACCGGCAGACTCATCGAAGAAGTAACAAATTTAAATATCCACAAGTATCTTGCAGGACATCTTGGTGGTGAACAGCAGCTGTGTGCACAGATTGAACATAATCAGATCGATCTGGTGATCTTTTTAAGAGATGCACAGCAGCCAAAATCACATGAACCGGATGTAAATACTGTGGCACGCTTATGTGATACACACAATATTCCGATTGCTACGAATCTGGCAACGGCAGAATTGTTGATTAAATCACTTGACAGAGGAGATCTTGAGTGGCGTGAAATCTATAAATAAATTTACAAAACGATCAATGGCCGTGTTGTTATGCACGGCTATGGTTTTCTCGCTTTCCGGATGTGGTAAAGAAACGGCAGTTTCTAATGCATATAACGTAAGCAGTGATTATTTTGGTCTGTATCAAGGGGATGCGGAAAATGCTTTTCAGAGTCATCTGATGGGAGAAAACGTCTGTATCGCCAATGAAGATATTGAAAATCCGGAAGCAGATCTGTCTTTGGCAGAGGCGGCAGGACTTTTTGATATTACTGATCATGAAACACTGTATGCGAAAAATGTGCATGAAAAACTGTTTCCGGCAAGCACAACGAAGATATTGACTGCGTATATTGCTTTAAAATATGGAAATCCGGATGATCTTGTAACAGTAACGGAAGAAAATGTTACGTTGGAAAGCGGATCGAGTCATTGTGGTCTGAAAGCAGGTGACACGATCAGTGTACGAGAACTTTTATATGGACTTTTGCTGAAATCAGCAAACGATGCTGCAAATGTACTGGCAGATTATATTTCCGGAAGTACAGAGCAGTTTGCAGAGCTGATGAATAAAGAAGCAAAGCTTTTAGGAGCTACCAACAGTCATTTTGTAAATGCACACGGACTGCACGATGAAGAACATTACACAACCGTTTATGATCTTTATCTGATCTTTGAAAATGCATTGAAAAACGAGATGTTTCGTGAAATCTGTGGTTCTGCTTCTCATACAGCATCTTATACAGATGCACAGGGAGAGAATGTAACCATATTATGGGAAAATACCATGCAGTATTTTACAGGAAATAAGATCGCACCGGAAGGCATTACCGTTATGGCAGGAAAAACAGGAACGACTACAAAGGCATTATCCTGTCTGGTACTGTTATCGGAAAATTCAGAAGGTGAAGAATTTATATCGATCATATTAAAAGCAAAGGACAGAGGCGTTTTATATGACGAGATGAATGATCTGTTGGAAACAGTTCAGTGATGATCTAAAAAGCAGAATTATCATAATTATGAGATAACGGTCAAATTTGGTTGAATTTATTGGAGGAAATCAACAAATAGACATTGTCATTTTGAAATAATTGTAGTATAATTTACAATCATAACAGGCAAACCCAAGGAGGACATACAAATGGTACAGTTAATCGTAGGAGATAAGGGAAAAGGAAAAACAAAATATCTGTTAGATAAGGTAAATGCTGAAGTAAAGGAAGCAGAAGGTAATATCGTTTATTTGGATAAGAGTTCAAAGCATATGCATGAACTTGATAATAAAGCTCGTTTGATCAATGTTTCTGAATATCCTGTAAAAAATACAGATCAGTTTTTAGGTTTTATTTGTGGTGTATGCTCACAGGATTATGATTTACAGACAATGTACGTAGACAGCTTTTTAAAAGTAGCCGGATTAGAAGGTGCTGATCTTACGGATGCAGTTCTTGCATTAGATACTATCAGCAAACAGTTCGATGTAAACATCGTAATCAGTGCATCTGTAGAAGAAAGCGAATTATCAGATATTCTGAAGGAAAAAGTTGTTATTTCCTGCTAATATAAGAAAATCATACATAAATATAATTTTGAAAAGGATACTCTCTCATCAGAGTATCCTTTCATTGATAAGAGGTAGTTTTGAGTAAGAAAAAACGAAAAAAGGTTGTAAAGTATAGAAAACCGTTTAATATTGCAAATCTCTTTTTTGGTGCGATTCTGGTGTATATGATCATTTATCTATACATGTTTTTGACCAGCTCCCATATTTCCGGATATGAAGTTATTGCGGGCAGTCTGGCAGCAAACAAACAGTTCAGCGGTCTGGTTCTGCGTGAAGAAGAGATTTTTTACGCAAATACGGCAGGTTATATTGATTATTATGCATCGGAAGGTTCGAAAGTATCTTCCGCTTCTATTGTATATTCTGTAGATGAAAGCGGCAGAATGTCAGAATATCTTCAGGAAAATGCAGAATCTGTCAGTTTATCTGATGAAAATTATACGTCATTAAAGAATGAGATCAGTTCTTTTTGCAACAGTTATAAAAAAGACGAATTTTCCGACGTTTATAGTTTTCATGACACGATCAATGGAAGTATTTTGGAATTATCCAATCAGACATTATTAAATGAACTGGAAACAGTGACCGGTGATGAAGTCGGAGCATTTTCCCGTGTTTATGCTGAAAAAAGCGGGATCGTAGAATATGTAATAGATGGATATGAAGCAGTGACAGCAGAAAGCATTGCACCGGAAATGTTTGATAAGAGCACCTATCAGTCAACCAATTTAAGAGATGCAGAGCTGATCAGTTCCGGAGATCCGGTTTATAAACTGGTTACAGATGAAAACTGGTCAGTGATCGTTCCGATGGAAGAAGATCAGCTTAAGGAAATTGCTTATCAACAAAAAACGGATGAGACCGGACAGGTATCAGAGGTACAGCGTTCGGTAATCGAAGTGAAATTTTTGAAAGATAATACAACCAGCTGGGGATATATTTCGATTTTAGAGAAGAACGGTCAGCAATATCTGAAACTGGATTTTAATAATTCTATGGTTCGGTTTGCATCAGACCGGTATCTGGATATTCAATTTATGATTGATGATGTTGCAGGCTTAAAAATTCCGGCATCTGCAATTACGGAAAAGGAATTTTTTGTAATTCCACAGGAATATGTGGTCAAGGGCGGAGAAAATGATTCAGACGGTTTTTTGGTTGAATGTTTTGATAAAGACGGAAACTCTACGGAGAAATTTGTTTCACCGACATTTTATTCGATCACTGATGGAATGGTTTATGTAGATCCAAATCAGGGAAGTTTTACTTCGAAAGAGGCTTATATCAAAGAAGGTGACAGGATCATCATTCCGAACAGCAATGAACGTTATCAGATCGGAAAAACGAAAACTTTGGAAGGTGTGTATAATATCAATCAGGGATATACTTTGTTTAGAAAAGTAAGAGTTCTGTATTCTAATGAAGAATATGCGATCATCGAAGAAGGTACGACGTTTGGTCTGACTATTTACGACCGGATCGTGTTAAATGCAGACTCTGTAAAAGAGGATCAGGTGATATATTAATATGGAATTTATAAAAGAAAATTTATCAGAAGTAGAAGAAAAAATAGTTCAGGCATGTCAAAGAGCAGGACGTGACAGAGCGGAAGTTACTTTGATCGCAGTCAGCAAAACAAAGCCTGTCGAGATGCTGGAAGCATGTATGGATCAGGGAATTTCCGTATTTGGTGAAAATAAAGTTCAGGAGCTTTGTGAAAAATACGAACAGCTTCCGAAAAATCTCCAATGGCATATGATCGGTCATCTGCAGCGTAATAAAGTAAAGTATATTACAGATAAAGTGCAGCTGATCCATTCTGTAGATTCCTTGCGTTTAGCAGAAGCCATCAGTGAAGATGCTGTAAAAAAAGGAATTTCAGTAAATGTGCTGATCGAAGTCAATGTAGCACAGGAAGATTCGAAATTTGGTGTTTCAACTGAGGAAGCGGAAGAACTGATTCGTAAAATTGCACTTCTTCCGAATATCTTTGTAAAGGGGCTTATGACGATTGCACCATATACGGAAAATCCGGAAGAAAACAGACTGGTATTTCGAACTTTAAAGCAATTATCTGTTGACATCGAAGGGAAAAACATTGATAATGTATCTATGAATATGCTGTCAATGGGAATGACAGGGGATTATGAAGTTGCGATCGAAGAAGGTGCGACAATGGTTCGTGTAGGAACCGGAATCTTCGGTGCCCGCAATTATGAAAAAAATTAACAGAGGTGAAATTGAATGAAAGTTCTTGATAAAATTTTAAATGTAATGAATCTTGAAGAAGATGATGAGTATGATGAATACGATGAGTATGACGAAGAAGAAAAAGATGATAAAACATCTTCCAAGAAGAGTTTCTTTAAAAAGAAAGAAAAAGAATATGATTATGATTTAGAAGACGATCCGGTGGAAAAAGAACCGAAGAATACTTCAAAAACAACTGCCAAGGTAACTTCGATCAACAGAAAACGTACAGGAGGAAAGTCTATGGAAGTATGTGTGATCAAACCAAAGAATTTTGAAGATTCTGAAGAAATTACAGAAACATTACTTTTAGGAAGAGCCGTTGTACTGAATTTTGAAGGTCTCGAAGTAGATCTTGCTCAAAGAATAGCTGATTATGCTGCAGGTACTTGTGCTGCAATAGATGGAAATTTAAAGAAAATTTCTAATTATATAGTTATTGTAACACCAAATAGCGTAGGTATCAGTGGTGATTATCAGGAGTATCAGGAATTGATCGAGATTTCAGGAATTAAAACAGATTTTTAAAGAAGGAATCTTTATGGCACCGGAGCTGTTGCTTTCGGTGCTCTTTTATTTACGTGGGCAGCGATGGAAATATTGTGCCTGCACAAGTATTTGAGGAGTATTACGATAACTTGAGAACCTCACAGAGCGTGTTTCTCATAGGTTAAAGCGGGCAGCAAGAAAGATTCATGCAGGTTTGGCAAGCACCGCGATGATTTGAGAAACATACTTTTTGTAATTTACGGACTTTAGCCTGACGAGAACATTAGATTTTATAAAAATTTAAAGGAAAAATAGCTATGGAACACTTAGAAGTAAAAAAAGACGGAAAATTTTGTTATTCCATTGTATTTGAGAAAGATTTTTTAAATTTAACACCACAGATCAAACAGCTTGGTTTTAGCGGACATAAATTATGTATTGTGACAGATTCTAACGTCGCACCGCTGTATCTGAAAGCTGTGAAAACTGTTTTGAATACGGATTTTGAAGATGTTTTTGAATATGTCATACCAGCTGGTGAAGAGAATAAAACTTTAGATCAGATCAAAAATATTTATGAATATCTGATCAAAAATCATTTTGACAGAAAAGATTGTCTGATCGCTCTTGGCGGTGGAGTTGTGGGCGATATGACAGGATATACGGCTGCGACTTATCTGAGAGGGATTGATTTTATCCAGATTCCGACAACACTGCTTTCGCAGGTTGACAGCAGTATTGGCGGTAAAACGGGAGTAGATTTTGAATGCTATAAAAATATGGTAGGTGCTTTTCACATGCCAAGGCTGGTTTATATGAATCTGTCTGTTTTGAATACCTTAAATGAAGAACAGTTTTCCTGTGGAATGGGTGAGATTTTAAAACATGGACTGATCAAAAATGATGCGTATTTTGAATGGTGTATGGAACATGCAGAGCAAATTTTGGACAGAGACTATGATACACTTCTTTCTATGATCAAAGAAAGCTGTAAGATCAAACGAGATGTCGTCGAAAAAGATCCTACAGAACAGGGAGAACGTGCATTGCTGAATTTTGGTCATACGCTGGGGCATGCGGTTGAAAAATTAAAAGATTTTAAATTGCTTCATGGACAGTGTGTTGCGATCGGCTGTGCTGCTGCTGCAAAGATTTCTTTTGAAAGAGGAAATTTTTCGGAAGAACAGCTTCTTTATATTGAAAATTGTTTCCGGCGGTTTGGACTTCCGGTTCGAATAAAGGATCTTTTAGAGACGGATCTTGTAGAAACGACAAAATCCGATAAAAAAATGGAAGCCGGAAAAATCAAATTTGTGTTATTAGAAAAGCCTGGAAAGGCATATATTGATCGAACCGTAACAGATACAGAACTTTTGGCGGCTTCCCGCTATCTGCTTAATCACATTTAATATCAGGAGTGTTAATTTATGAAACAGAATATGACATGGAAAAGGGTGTTATTTGCACTTGCTTCTTTTGCAGGACTTATTTTCTTTGATCAATGGACAAAATCACTTGCAGTAACACATTTAATGAATCAGGAATCGTTCGTATTGATCGATGGAGTATTTCAGCTGCATTATCTGGAAAACAGAGGGGCTGCATTTGGCATGATGCAGGGAAAACAGGCATTTTTTATTTTGATATCTCTCGCAGCCTGTATCGCTATCAGCTATATTTATTTTAAATTGCCATGGAAGAAACGATTTCATCCATTAAGAGCTTCCGTTCTTTTTATCGCAGCAGGAGCCGTAGGAAATCTGATCGATCGCTGTATGCTTGGTTATGTAGTTGATTTCTTTTATTTTGAATTAATTGATTTTCCGGTATTTAATGTGGCAGACATTTACGTAACATGTGCTACGATTCTTCTGGCATTTCTGATCCTGTTTTTTTATAAGGAAAATGAATTAGATTGTCTGATGCCGTCAAAAAAGGAGAAAAAATAATGGAAAATTATGTATTTATCATTCAGGAATCGCAGCAGATGCGTCTGGATAAATATCTGGCGGAACAATTTCCGGAACAGACACGCTCTTACCTGCAAAAACTGATCAAAGACGGCGAAGTACTTGTAAATGGAAAAAATGTAAAAACAGGATATCAGCTTTCAGCAGGAGAAGAAGTAAGTATTCATATTCCGGAACCAAAAGAGCTTGATGTAGAGCCACAGGAAATGGAGCTTGATATTGTTTACGAAGATGAAGATGTGATCCTGATCAATAAACCGAAAGGCATGGTCGTTCATCCTGCACCGGGACATACAAAAGATACGCTGGTCAATGGTCTTTTATATCATTGCAGGGAAAATCTTTCCGGGATCAATGGAGTTGCCAGACCGGGGATTGTTCATCGGATCGACCGTGATACGACCGGGATCCTGATCGTTTGTAAAAATGATATGTCTCATAACAGTATTGCGGCACAGTTAAAAGAACATTCGATTACAAGAAGATATCGTGCCTTGGTACATGGAAATATCAAAGAAGATCAGGGAACCGTAGAAGGTCCGATCGGGCGACATCCGGTTGACAGAAAGAAGATGGCGATCAATGAACGAAACGGAAAGCCGGCTGTTACGCATTATACAGTTTTGGAACGTTTTGGAAATTATACCTATATAGAGTGCGTTCTGGAAACCGGAAGAACACACCAGATTCGTGTTCATATGAGTTCGATCAATCATCCATTGGTAGGTGATGAGGTATATGGACCTGCAAAATCTCCTTTTAAGCTGCAGGGACAATGTCTGCATGCGATGGTTTTAGGATTTGTTCATCCACGTACGGGAGAATATATGGAGTTTTCAGCAGAACTTCCGGAATATTTTCAAAATTTACTGGAAAAATTAAGATAAGTGTCTGATAGATTATGTTTATATTATATGTGATATGTATAAATAATAGAGAAATGATATTTAGAGAGAGTGAATTTTAAAGTAAATTCAGCTTTTCTAAAGTAAGTACAACAGATACAGATATGTTTGTTAATGTACACACAGCAGCTAATCACTTGCTGATTTGCTGTGTAAAAGCATGATTCAGGTGTGAACTGGTTCTTTTTACGAAGTAAAATTCTAAATGAGCCTGCAAATGTTACAGTGCATACAGTATGTGTGTAAAGTAACATATGTTTTGAAAAATAATGGTGAAATTTCACAAAAAAATGTTTTACACTTTCTGAAAATATGTTATACTTATACAAAGAAAAAATCCATACAAGGAGGGAACTACATGACGACAAAAACAATCATCACTTTAGGCAGACAATTTGGAAGCGGAGGTCGTGCAGTAGGTAAAAAGCTTGCGGAAGATCTCGGGATTCCATATTATGATAAGGAAATCTTATCCAGAGCTGCGAAGGACAGCGGTATTTGTGAATCTTTATTTGAAACTCATGATGAAAAACCAACCAACAGCTTTTTATATTCTCTGGTAATGGATACTTATTCAGCAGGATATGCTGCTATGGGTATGCAGGAAATGCCGATCGGACAGAAAGTATTTCTTGCACAGTTTGATGCGATCAAAAAGATTGCAGAAGAAGGTCCATGTGTGATCGTAGGACGCTGTGCTGATTATGCATTGGAAGAGCTTGATAATGTAGTCAGCGTATTTGTACGTGCTCCATTAGAAAAACGTGCAGCACGTGTTGCAGAGTATGAAAACATTGATCTTGCCGCAGCAAAGAAAATGGCTCTTCAGAATGACAAAAAGCGTGCAAGCTATTATAATTATTATTCCAATAAAAAATGGGGAGATGCTGCTACCTATGACCTCTGTATCAATACCGGAAAAGTTGGTATTTACGGTGCAGCGGAAATTATTAAAAATTATGTGATCATGAAAGAAACAAATCTTGATTTTTAATAAGAT
>CAZWLV010000040.1:0-12420 GCA_964634715.1 uncultured Lachnoclostridium sp.
CTCCTCTATAGGGTTTCTATAACAGGGCGGAGAGGCTCCCCGCCCGTAGTTAGCATTCTATTTGCCATACCGGCTTAGACTCAAAAAACGCTGTCGCATTTTTTTCGTTAAGAAACCAGCCCTATCGGGCTACGCATCCAAAACAAGTTTTGTCTGCCACACTGGCTTAGACTCAGAAAACGCTGCCGCATTTTCTTCGTTAAGAAACCAGCCCTATCGGGCTACGCATCCAAAACAAGTTTTGTCTGCTAAAGTTGCTTCGCAACTTTTGGTTTCTTACATCATTGGGTCTAATCCTAATGCCGGATGTCCTTTTTCTGTTAAGAACTCAAGTAATGTTTCCGGATCTTCTGCAATAGTTTCATCACCGATCATATCTGTGAAGTTTTCGATTCCGTAAAGTTCCTGAGCTGTTTTGTTTAATCTGTCTGCAACAGTTTCTTTTAATTCTTTTGGCATCCATACGATACGTTCAATACCGCCTTCTGCTTTCATGAATTTCTTAGATGCGATGAAGTGTTTACCATGACCCATGAAACCTGGAGTCTGAACACCGCCGCCTGTCATAGAAGCAAGTTCCGGGAATGTCATTCCAAGTGGTGTCATGCCTGCGTATTCACGGTTAGCAATGATTACACCGTTTGAGAATGGTTCGATACCACAGATACATTCGAAGCATCCGCAGGATGTCATTGGATCTTCCATGATAGAGTACAGTGTTACCTGTTCTACAGCACCCTGAGAGAATTTCTTAACTGCTTCGTTAACGTCTTCGTAAGCACCTGTTCTTTCATCGATCACGCGTTCTTTTGTAATGATCTGGCATGGACCGTTTGGATCAAGTTCGTTTGTAGCTTTTGCATCTAACCATGAAACTGCACCACAGAGACCAAGTCTTTCTGGTGTAACAACACATACGTGAGATGGTGAGAATGCCTGACAGAGGATACAGCTGTAGTAAACATCTACTGATTCATCTGTTAAGCTTTCAAGACGAGCATCTCGTTTATCGAATGTTGCGATTGCAAGATCATGACGGAGATTTGTACAATCTTCCGGATTTGTGTAGATCTTAACCTGACATTTGTCAACGATCGCATCATAATCATTTTTAATTTTTGCATAAAGTACTTCTGCGATATGTTTCAGACGGAATCCTGCTTCGTATGCAGCTTTGCTGATACGGATACGGATCATATCACGCTGACCTGTATGCATAACACCTTCGATGCAGTTGATGTAGCTGTGGAACTGACGTTCAATAACAGATTCGAAGTCTGGCTGCATGTTTTTACCAGCAACTTCTACTACATAACCGATGCTGTGTTTTTCACCAACGCCCCATTCATCAATGTCTGGTCCGATGATTTCGATCTTATGATCTTCGATTTCTGTCAGATCTTTTGTCTGTACTAATTCGAAACAGTCTACACGAGAACCGTCGAATTCAACCTGCATATCACCACGACGGATGATTTCACCTTCGAATGCAGATGCGAATGCAACCGGGATATCGATATTTGTGATCTTGATCTTGATATCACGAGCTTCTAAAGATGTTGCGTTGAATTTAGAAACATCTTCCTGTACGATGAGGCTCTTTGGTACTTCAAATACGCCTTCTCTCTGGTTTGTGATAACTGGGAATCCAAGTGCGATCGCACCTGCTCCGCATGCTACGATCACATCATTTAATGGTGCGAATGCATTAACGAATGCCGGTACACGATCTTTTGTATAAGTCATAAGAGCACCTGCATCACCCGGTGTTACGTTACCGAAGATCAGAGCAGCTCTGATTGCTACAGATACAACATGGATTACGCTTGTTACGTCTTTTCCTAAAGGAATTACACGTACGTTTGCACCTGTGTTCATTCCTGCTTCTGCTAACTGATCGATCACACCGCCAACCAATGTTACAAGAATACCCTGTGCCTGATAGCTCTTAACGAGATCAACAGCTTCCTGTACTGTTGGAGCTTCGCCTAAGATAACAGCTACACCTGGGATATCACCTGTTACCAATGGTACACCAAGTTCACGGATCACAGCATCTGAAAGATGTCCATAGCATGGTTCTGCATATGGAGCTGCACCGTCGATATATTTCAGAACTTCAATAAATTCTGCACAAAGAGCTGTTGCAACACCTGACATGAACATATCATGTGTTCTTTTTTCTCTTGTCATCAGAGTTTTTACAACTCCGAGAGCTTCTTTTAATTCAGCTAAATTTGTAACCTTTGTACCAGTTACGCCATAGTAACATGGTAAAGAATATGCAGTATTTGGAAAGCTGACAGCTTTGTCTGCACCATGCTGAGCGATTGCAGCATCAATAGCACCTTCTGTCAAACCATATACAGCATCATTTCCACTAAAGACAGTATCAAATAATGTCACTTTTTTGTCCTCCTGATTTTCCTATTATAAACCCTGGTCAATAATAGATTTTATTTGCATAATTTCTTCTTTCACGGTATTACTGAAATCGTATGGGGATTTTCCCTGACGGTCAGCATCGATCACTTCTGTATTATAATGAATGAAACCGAGCAGATCTTCCGCAGGGATGCGGCTTCTTACAAAAGCCTCATCTTCCTCATTACGGACTTTATTGGCAACGACACGTACCTGTTTTACACCCAGATCTTCTGCCAGACGTTTTACATTCTGATAAGTCTGAACACTGCGTGCTCCCGGTTCGATCACAACGATAAACTGATCCATGGATTCTGTCGTACCGCGTCCAAGATGTTCCAGACCGGCTTCCATATCCATAATGACTACGTCATCTCTGCGAAGAACCATGTTGCTGATCAGACGGCGGAGCATTACATGCTCCGGACAGACACATCCGCCGCCGCCAGTCTCAACAGTACCTAAAACGAGCAGTTTCACTCCGTGGATCTCTTTCGAATAAGTATCTGGAATATCATCTACTTTCGGATTGATCTTAAAGAATTTTCCTACACCGTCTGCACCGGTACGTTCTTCTACCAATTTTCTCATTTTTGTTATTGGAACGATCGATTCAAGAGTTTCTTCATCAAATCCCAAAGCAAGCCCCAGGTTTGCATCTGGATCTACGTCCGCTGCAAGCACCTTTTTCCCTTCATCTGCATATAAACGGGCTAATGTTGCGGCAAATGTAGTTTTACCGACGCCGCCTTTTCCTGTAACTGCTATTTTCATTTTGACAAATCCTTTCCTGCATCAGGATTAGATTCCTAATGCTGTTCTCTTTTCTTCGATTCTTTCGATCATTGCATCACCGAGTTTTTCAAGATCTGTTTCTACTGTAAAGGAAGCTTCAACCCAATCTTTTAATCCGTTTGTAAGAAGGTCTACAACTTCTGTAGATCCTGTTACCTGTGGTGCAACACCGAGGAATGTATCAATACCTGTACCTACTACGTAGTTACCGATAGAAACTGCTTTTTCAGACATCCATTCCGGAGCACATCCAACAACTGGAAGCTGTGAAATGTTCAGTCCTGAATCTTTTGCAAGTTCAGAAGCTAAGATCATCATACGGGAAATATCTACACATGATCCCATATGAAGTACTGGAGGGATATCTGCGAGTTCACAAACTCGTTTCAGACCATCACCACAGAGATCTTTTGCACGTTTGTCCATAAGACCTGCTTTTGCAGCAGCCTGTGCAGAACATCCTGTTAAGATCAGGATAATATCATTTTTAATGAGCTTCTTCATAAGCTCTACGTGTAATTCGTCATGTCTCTGACGTGGGTTGTTACATCCAACCATAGCAACTGCACCACGAAGTACACCAGATGTAATACATTTGATCAATGGTAATGTAGTACCTGTTACATCAACATGAGAGTTTGTAACTCCGTCTAATTTCTTAACGATCTGTTCTACAGAATAACCTACAGTTGCTTTCTGTTTCAGCTGTGGAATATGTACTAATTCAGGTTTTCTGTTCTTGAAGTTTTCTACAGCCATACGAACGATCTTCTTCGCATTTTCTCCTGCTGTTGATGCATCAAAACGGATGAAATCTGAATCCGGCATCTGAGCAACTGGAGAAGTTGTGATGAATTTTGTATGGAAGCATTTGCTTAAAGGTCCTAAAGCCGGGAAGATACACTGTACGTCAACAACGATTGCTTCACAAGCACCTGTCAGTACAACGTTTTCCTGCTGTAAGAAGTTACCAGCCATTGGAATACCACGTCTCATAGTAACTTCGTTAGATGTACAGCAAACACCTGCAATGTTGATTCCCTTAGCACCTACGCTCTTAGCAAGTGCGATCATTTCAGGATCTTCTGCATATTCACAGATCATTTCTGAAAGGCTTGGATCATGTCCGTGAACGATGATGTTTACTTCATCTTCTTTCATAACGCCAAGGTTTGCTTCTGTATCAACTTCGTGAGGAGTTCCGAAAAGTACGTCTGAGAATTCTGTACCAGCCATAGAACCGCCCCATCCATCAGACAGACCGCAACGAAGAGCCTGACGAACAAGTGCTTCCGGTTTAGAAGAACATCCCATATGTGTCATATGCATTGCCTGAGATACTTCACGGTCGATCGCACGTGGTTCGATTTCTTCTCTAGCCCAGATTTCCTGTGTATGCTGTGGAGCTCTCTTGATAAATCTCTGTGTTCCGAATGGTTTACCATACTCTAAAAGAGCAAGTTCAGCCATTTCGTGTGCCAGATCATAGATATCTTTTCCTTCTGTTTCGACACCCCATTCTTTTGCGATACGGATCAGTTTTTCAGGATCTTTTACTTTGTAATCTCCGTCCGGGGAAACAGTATGTAATGTGTGGCAGATCTCACGTCCGTGATCTGAATGGGTTGCTGAACCGCCTGCTGTAAAGCGAAGGAAGTTTCTTGCTACGATACCATGAGCATCACATCCGCAGATTCCGCGTGGAGCCTTTGGTGTAATACGGCATGGTCCCATTGTACAGATTCGGCAGCAGATACCCTGTTCGCCAAATTTACAATGTGGTGTCTGATTTTTCACACGTAACTGCCATGTGTCAGCGCCGACTTTTTCTGCTGTTTCAAGCAGTCTGGCTGTCGCCGCTTCGTTTTCTTCAATTGTAGTTAATCTAAATTCGCTCATATTAGCCTCCTTTTTTTAATATTGAGCTAATGAGAGGTTTTCCCCACCTCTCGAAGGGTTATTAACATAGAACATTCTGTGTTTGCAATCTTTATAACAGGTATTCTTTAGAAATTCAGTTTATCCAAAATTTCATATAATGCTTTCTTGACCGGTGAATCTGCCGGAAGCTGGCTGGTTGGTTTTCCAGCACAGTCGCATTCATAAACTTCCGGATCCTGCGGAACTACACCAAGCAGGTTCAGTCCCTGAATCTGGATTTCTTCCATAATACCATCATTTAACTTTCCTTCCGGTGCACGGTTTACGATCAGTCCCACTGTCTTTGGATGCATTTCGCATTCCTCGATCAGTTTTGCGATACGTCCAACCGCCTGTATTCCTCTTCTGGAACAGTCACTTACCAGAATTGCAGTTTCCATGCTTGGAAGAACACCTCTGCTGATATGTTCCATACCAGCTTCATTATCTACGACAATATATGGATAAGACTTCTGGAATTTTGCAAGCTGAGCCTGTAAAAGACCATTTACATAACAGTAACAGCCTTTTCCCTGAGTACGACCCATGACAAGAAGATCATAATCATCCTCTTCTACCAATGCCGAAGCAAATTTAAACTCTGCATAATCTGCTTTTGTCATACCACTCGGTATCGGTGAAGTGCTGCTGATCTCAGCTCTTGCAATTTCCTCACGGATATCTCCCAGCGTCATATCAACATCTACGCCCAGAACTTCATTCAGATTTGAATTGGCATCTGCATCTACCGCCAGTACCGGACCTCTTTTTTTCTCTCCCAAATACTGGATCAACATACCGCATAATGTTGTCTTTCCTACGCCGCCCTTACCTGCGATTGCTATAACATGTGCCATTTGGCATCCTCCTTACATCACTGTATAATCATCGATTGCATCGCAGAACCTTCTTATGTGAGTTCTGTCTTTATTCTGCAGTAACTGCAATCTTTACTACTGCATTGGCAAGGTCAACCATTTCGATCTTTCCTTCGACAACAGTCTCCATGCCGATAATGTCACGAATGACAATTTTTTCACCATCCACATCAATGCGGCTGGCATTTTTCAGAATAACACTTTCTGTATCATTCTTTTTTCCATATACGGTTGCTAAGCACATGGATATCACCTCCGTATACTGATCACATCAAAGACCGGTATGATTTATCTTCCCATACCTTTTGTAAACAGCTGTGTATTTATTTCACAAGAGACAGAGCAATGCTTAATCTCATGTTGCCCTTTTCGAAATCTTCCACACCTTTTTCAAGCTGTGCGGCAGCTTCATCCTTACCTGCTTCTCTTAAATGTGCAGCGATTTCTTTCAGTTCCAACGCATGATGTTTGTTGTGATCCAGCATGTATGCCAGAACTGCTGTATCTTCATCCTGGATTTCGTGTCCGCCGCAGCCACAGTCGCAGCCTTCATGATGATGTTCATGTCCATGATCATGGCCGCATCCGCAATCATGGCTGTGATCGTGATCATGACTGTGGGTATGTTCATGTTCGTGAGCATGTCCGCCGCAGCCACAAGTACAATGTTCGTCATGTGTTCCGTGCATTTCTTCTACCTCCATATAAATATATTCCTGACCGTAAAAAGCAGAACTTTTCACTTTTATACAGTCATTACTGCAGTTTTCAAAAGCTTTCACTTCTATTTGCCCGCATAAATAAAATGCTTTAAACATGCAAAAATACAGACTGGTAGCACCAATTCTGTCACTTTTCGCATGTTAATATTTTCACATTTTCTTCATTATACCCCCCATCGGGGTTTTTGGCAATCTATTTTTCTACAATCTTTTTATATATCAGTTTTTAGAGAAGGGCAAGATACCCTTCAAATCTTAAGATTTGGAGGGCATCTGCCCGGTTACTCAGACGGATCACTGAAAGTTTTCACTGATCTGCTTAAATTCCGGCAAGTTTTAAGATTTCCGGTACCTTAGCTTCCCATCCTAATGCCATGATATGTACACCCTGACAATATGGTTTACATTCTCTGATGATACGTGCTGCGATCTCAACACCGGTAATTCCGGCTTTTGTCTTTTCTTTATCTGCTTTTAATTCATCGATCATGTATTCCGGTACATGGATACCTGCTACGTTTGCATTCATATATCTGCACATACCTACATTTTTCGGAATTACAATACCAAGCTGTACAGGTTTTCCAAACTGTTTTGCTTTTTCCATAAATTCGATGAATTTTTCAGGTTCATAAACAGCCTGTGTCTGGAAATAATCAGCACCTGCCATTACTTTACGTTCCATTTTTGCAAGCTGTGCATCTACAGAATCGCTGCATGGTGATACAACTGCACCTTTTGCAAATTTTGGCGGTTCTCCAACCAGTTCATTGCCGCCAAGGTCTACGCCTTTTTCAAGCTGACAGACTGTGTGGAGTAAAGAAACGGAATCAAGGTCGAATACCGGTTTTGCCTGTGGATGATCACCCATTTTAGTATGGTCACCTGTCAGACATAATACGTTATCGATTCCAAGCATTGCTGCACTTAAAAGATCAGACTGAAGTCCGATACGGTTTCTGTCACGGCAGGTCAGCTGAAAGATCGGTGTAAGTCCTTCATCTTTCAGAGCTTTGCATGTTGCCAGAGAGCCAAGACGCATCACTGATGACTGGTTATCTGTAACGTTTACTGCTGTAATTCCGCTTAAATAAGTTTTTGCTTCGTCAAGTAAATGTTCAATATGAATCCCTTTTGGCGGTCCTACTTCTGCTGTAGTAACGAATTCACCGCGATCAAATAATTCTGTAATTCTCATTATAAATTGCTCCTAATCTTTATAATTTTATCCCTGCCCGTTCTGTTTTTCCAACAATGTTTAAGCACTGCCGTTTTGAACTTTTTATAAGTTCTTATCTTTAAAACAGGTTTCAGACAGCAAATTTATTTTGACATTTTTATGATTTGGAAACCTCATCATCAGTTGCATAATTACGCACCTGAACCGGACATTTCAATACATCCAGACGACCTAACTGTGCCAGACGTCTGTAAATACGTTCCCATCCACATTCCATTTCACTGTCTACTTCACATTTACCATTCTTAGATCCGCCACACTGTCCGTTGACCAGACTCTTGGAGCAGGCAGTAATCGGGCAAATCCCACCGGTAAGATTCAGATAGCATTCGCCGCACTGTTTGCAATCGTATTCCAGAGGTGTCACTCCCTGAAATCCCGGTAATGGATAAGTATCGCATGCTGCACATACTTTCTTATCTTCTAAATATTCTGCGATCGTCTGAACACCAACACCACAGGAGAACACAAGAACCATATCTGCTTCTTTGATCTCTTCCATATGTTTTTCAAGACGAAGTTTCATATTTTCCGGATTGCATATGTAATCAGTTGTAACCACTCCGGTTACACAGCCTGATGCTTTTAATTCTTTCTGAAGCTCTTCTGCTTCTCTTTCCGGGAAGCGAACTTCCTTACAGCCATGGCAGTTGATAATAAAAACCTTGCCACTGATCAGGGACATGATGGTTTCTTTTGATTTCAATTCTGTAATCAACATATTACTTCATCCCCCTTATTGCATTTTTTCCGGCTTTGATCTTGCTGACCAGCGGAATCTTTGATGAACAGATCGTTTCACAGCATCTGCATTCCAGACAATCCATAACATTTCTTTCTTTCATGCCGATCCAGTCTTCCTGATCTGCAAGTTTTGCGAAATAAAGCGGTGTCAGTTCCATTGGACAGACATCCATGCATCGTCCGCATTTGATACATTCTACTGCTGTTGTCTGATCCGGTTCTACTGCAATGATACCATTAGAACCTTTCATGATCGGAACGTTGGTATCCGGAAGAACAAATCCCATCATCGGACCGCCTGCTTTGAACATTACATCTTCATCTGTAACGCCGCCGCAGTATTCGATCAGATCTTTGGTATTGGTACCGATCTTAACGATATAGTTACCAGGTCTGTTTAATTTTTCTCCTGTAACAGTTACCACACGTTCGATCAGAGGCATACCTGTCTGGATCGCATCGGAAACCGCTTTTGTTGTACTGATATTTGCAACAACACATCCAACATCTGCCGGAAGTCCGCCGCTTGGTACCTGACGTTTCATTACACGTTTAATGAGCATTTTTTCAGCACCCTGCGGATATTTTGTCTTTGCAACAACAACTTCAATGTTATCACAGTCAGCAGTTTTTGCCTGCATCAGTTCGATGGCATCCTGTTTATTATCTTCGATCACGATGATACCTTTTTCGGCACCTACCGTTTTGATCATTGCTTTGAGACCAAAGATAACATCATCTGCATATTCTAAGAGTACTCTGTGGTCTGCTGTTAATAACGGTTCGCATTCACAGCCATTTAACAAGATGGTATCTACCGGTTTTGCAGGTTTTAATTTCACGAATGTCGGGAATCCTGCACCACCCATACCTACGATTCCTGCTTCACGAACGATATCGATGATCTCATCCGGTGTCAGGCTGTCAAGATCTTTGTTTGGTTTTACTGATTCATGCAGAGTATTCTTTTTATCTGATTTGATAACTACGGACAGACATTCACCTCTTGTAGCATGTTTGTGAGTCTCGATCGCAGTTACTGTTCCGCTTACGCTGGAATGTACCGGACTGCTGATAAAGCCGCCGGCTTCACCAATCTTCTGTCCTACTTTTACTTCATCTCCCACTTCTACAACTGCATTTGCCGGTGCACCTGCATGCATTGATAATGGGATCACAACTGTATCCGGTTCCGGGAATCTTTCCAGTGCAAGATGCTCTGTAAATTCCTTACGTTCTGACGGATGGATACCGCCGTAATATCCTTCAAATCTGTTTTCCCGGATAGATTTCACATAATCATTGATTACTTTAAAATTAACTTTTGAATAATCACGGAGCTGAACCGGCTGATTCTGGAACTCTTCAAGACGTCCCTGTTTTGCCAGTTTTGCATTGATCTTTTCCCATGCACAGTCTTTATTGCCGTCTACTTCACATTTACCGTTTTTAGCACCGCCGCACTGACCGTTTACAAGACTCTTAGAGCAGTCAACGATCGGACAGATACCTCCTGTAACGTTCAGATAGCACTGTGCACACGCATCACAGCTTTTCTTGGTCAGTGCCATACCGTGATGTCCTGTATAGTTCAAAGAATTTGCAGCAGCATATACAGGCATTTTTTCTTTTTCAAGATCTGCAACTGTCTGAACTCCAAGACCGCAGGAGATCACGATCACATTTTCTGTATCTTCCGGAATCATATCCTGTAATCTTCTGGTAGTCTGTGTTTTGTTGCACAAAAAATCGACCCTTGCACTGCCTGTGATTGTTTTGCCCTGTTCAGCAGCGAGTTTTTCAAACTCTGCACAATCCGGTTCATCAACGGTCTCAAATTCCTTGAAGCACTTGTTACAAGCAATCACGAACAGATTATCTTTGTCAGCAAGTAATGCTGCAAGTTCATCATTGCTTTTCAGCTTATACTTAGTATAGTTCTCCAATTTCTCACCTTCCTTATGAAATTGATTTGTAAACTTTCTCTGTTTCTTCTGCCTTTTTTCGCCTCTGCATCTTACAAAAAACGACATTACAAAACATCTGCAAGTTTACGATTACTACGTGTTTAGCATAACACATAATATCCATATTATCTAGTCCAAACATGTTTTTTGCACTAAATTTTGTACAAAATTATTATCTGACTGTCTTTTTCGAAAAACAAAGTCATGGAGACAAACTGCCCCATGACCCCGTCATCATTTTTATGATCATTCAGAAATTTCGACAAGTTCGATTTTAAAATTCAGTTCTTTTCCTGCCATTTCATGATTTGCGTCAAAACGGATGATCCCATCTTTTTTGGAAACTACTTTTACCGGGAATGGCTGTCCCATGGAATTCTGAAGATAAACCTGCTGGCCTTCTTCTAATTCTTCTGATCCCGGCAGCTCACTGATACGGATATCAAAGATCGCATTCGGATCCGGCATGCCATAAGCTTCTTCCGGCATCAGATGGATCTCCACGATCTGACCTTTTTCCATGACTGCAACTGCCTGATCAAAACCTTTGATCATCATACCTGCTCCACATACAAAATCCAATGTCTGTCCGCGATCATAAGAAGAATCAAATTTGGTTCCGTCATTAAAAGTTCCTGTATAATGAACTTTCACTGTTTTTCCTACATTTGGTCCTTCCATTGCTGCATGACCGCCGCATCCATGGCATCCGCCGTCTCCGCAGGAATGTCCTTCTTCATGATCACCACAGCTGTGTCCCTCTCCGTGATCATGATGACTGCATGTTGCACCTGCATGAACCAGTTTTCCATCTAAATAATCCTGTACTGCCTGATCTGCATTTCCTGATGCTCCGGCACAAACTTCGATCCCTGCATCTGAAAGTGCATTCATTGCACCGCCGCCAATGCCGCCGCAAACCAGCACATCTACTGCATATCCTGCAAGAACTCCTGCCAGTGCACCGTGTCCGCTTCCGTTAGAGCTTACAACTTCACTGGAAATGATCTGGTTATTTTCCACTTCATATATTTTAAAATTCTCTGTTTTTCCAAAATGCTGGAAAATTTCTCCGTTTTCATAGGTTGCTGCTATTCTCATTTTTTACTCCTTTATGTATGGTTTTATGATTTTCATAAGCTCTATTATAATATAGAGCTTGCAAATAGGCAAAGAGAAAATCTATGCCACTATATGAGCCGCATTGTCCTTAATTTCATTTAGTTTTTGAATCAGTGCATTTCTTGTATATCATCCCTGCAAATCCGAATTTTCATAAAAAATGATAATAGGTAAATTTGTTAATAAACGTCAATTCTTATAATATTTTTCTACATCATCACGCATTTTTTCAAGTAATGGATAATATACATTTACAATGTCGTTAAATTTTTCCGCTGCTAAAGCACCATCATAATCATGTGACAATTGATTTCTGTCACGAAGCATTTGCAACCAACAATCATCATCAATCAACTTATTTGTAAATGCTGATTTTAAAGTTTCACGCGGTGATCCCACAGCAAAATCTAAAATTCCCATTTCTTTTACCAAAATATCTTTTAATACTTTCCATGAAATATCAAATGAAAGGTTAAAATTTAAAACTGTTCCTTCTAAAACAAAATCCTTTTTAGGATCAGCATTTCTGCTTTTTGCCAAATTTTTTAAACTTTTGCAAAACGTGTTATATCGATTAATAAATCTGTTTTCCATATTTTTTTATATCC